>DUZD01000004.1 GCA_013349695.1 Rhodospirillaceae bacterium | reverse complement strand
CAATACCGACGGCACGGCGGCGGCGGCCACGGCGAGTACGGCGGCGAGCAGCGCCCGGTCGTCCGCCGACAGCGCCGACGCCGCGGTCAAAAGCGCCGAGAAGGCTAGCTATTCCGATTCCGCCTCGACCAGCGCCGATACCGCCGCCGCCAACGCCGCCGTCATCACCGCCGAGCAGGCCTCGCTCGGCGCCGAGACCATTTACGCCGCGGCGGTGGCGGCCTACAAGGCCGACCCCGACAACACAACCAAGCAGGCCGCCGTCGCCAGCGCCTCGGCGGCGGTGACCTCGGCCAACTCCTACTTGAGCGCCGCCAAGACCGCCGCCTCGTCGGGGGACGCAAGCGCCGCCATATCCGGCGCATCCAGCGCGGTGAGCGCGGCGGCGGTGGTGGGTTACGCGGAATCCAACGACGCCAGCACCCTCAGAAGCACCGCCTCGACCCTGGTCACCACATCCGGCTCCACCGCCACGGCGGCCAGCGAGGCGGCCAGCGCCGATACCGCCACCACCACCACCTACAAGGCCTCGGCGAAAATCTCCAACATGCAGTACAAAGTCGGCACGGTGCGCTTCAACATCAAGACCGGGGCGCTTTTCTTCAACGGCAAGCCGATGAACAACGCCATGTCGAGTGAAGTTGCCGCCAAATGCGCCGAACTATTGAACAAGGGGAAATAGTTCGCGCCCCACATTCGCGTCATTGAACCGGCGCCATCCATCGCATAGAGTCTGCCCGCCCAGGCACCTTTAACTCCGAGTCCCTAATGCGCTTGTCACAGTACTTCCTTCCGACCTTGAAGGAGACACCGTCGGAGGCCAAGGTTGTCTCGCACCGGCTGATGCTGCGCGCCGGGATGATCCGCCAGTCCAGCGCCGGAATCTACTCCTGGCTGCCCCTGGGCCTGAGGGTGTTGCGGAAGATCGAGCAAATCGTCCGCGCCGAGCAGGACGCCATCGGCTGCCAGGAAATGCTCATGCCGACAATCCAGCCCGCCGATCCGTGGCGCGAAAGCGGCCGCTACGACGCCTACGGCCCGGAAATGCTGCGCATCACCGACCGCCACGGCCGCGACATGCTCTACGGCCCCACCAACGAGGAGCAGATCACCGAAATCTTCCGGGAAACCGTCCGCAGTTATAAGGACCTGCCGAAATTGCTCTACCATATCCAATGGAAGTTCCGCGACGAGGTCCGTCCCCGTTTCGGGGTGATGCGCGGCCGCGAGTTCCTGATGAAGGACGCCTATTCCTTCGATCTCGACACCGAAGGCGCCAGGCGCTCTTACAACAAGATGTTCGTCTCTTATCTGCGCACCTTCGGGCGCATGGGCCTGAAGGCTATACCGATGCGCGCCGAGAGCGGCCCCATCGGCGGCGACATGAGCCACGAATTCGTCATCCTCGCCGATACCGGCGAGAGCGAAGTGGCCTGCCACAAGGATTTCGTCGACATGGACTGGGCCGCCGCCGACATCGACTACGAGGATGACCTACAGCCCGTCATCGACCGCTTCACCGCCAAATACGCCGCCACCGACGACGAACGCAACCCCGATATCGAGAAATCCATGGCCGCCGACCTGGCCGTTGGCCGCGGCATCGAAGTCGGCCATATCTTCTATTTCGGCGATAAGTACTCGCGGGCCATGGGGGCGACGGTGACGGGGCCGGACGGCGAGGAAATCGCCGTCGAGATGGGATCGTACGGCATCGGCGTTTCGCGTTTGGTCGGCGCCGTCATCGAAGCGTCCCACGATGAGCGCGGCATCATCTGGCCGCGACCGGTCGCCCCTTTCCGGGTCGGTCTGATCGACCTGAAGCCGGACGACGCGGCCTGCGCCGCCGCCTGTGATGGACTCTACCGGAAACTGTGGGACCGCGGCATCGAGGTCCTCTACGATGACCGCGCCGGGCGCGCCGGCGTGAAGTTCGCCGAAATGGACCTGATCGGCCTGCCCTGGCAGGTGGTGGTCGGGCCCAGGGGCCTCAAGACCGGCGGCGTCGAGCTGAAAAACCGCCGGAGCGGCGACAGGGAGGAGCTCTCCATTGATCAGACCCTCGCCAAGCTGACGGAATCCTGAGCGCGGAGGAGAATCCTTAAAAAAGATGTTTTCGGCATTCGAATGGATGGTGGCCATGCGCTATCTCAGGGCCCGCCGGCAGGAGGGATTCATTTCCGTCATTGCCTGGTTTTCCCTGATCGGCATCGCCTTGGGGGTGGCGACGCTGATCATCGTCATGGCGGTGATGAACGGCTTCCGCCAGGAACTGCTGACCCGCATCCTCGGCCTCAACGGGCATTTGAGCATTTATGGTTCGAGCTACGAACTCACCGGCTACGATCCGCTGGCCGAAAAGGTGCGCAAGGTTGCCGGCGTCGTCGCCGTCACGCCCATCGTCGAGGGTCAGGTGATGGCGACCGCCCGCGGCGCCGCCAAAGGCGCCGTGGTGCGCGGCATCAGGCACCGGGACCTGGCCCGGCGCGCCCTCGTCGCCGACAACATACATTCCGGCTCGCTTGCCGAGTTCAAGGACGATCGGGTTCTCATCGGCGCCCGATTGGCGTCCCGGCTCGGCCTTTCCGCCGGCGACAAGATCACCCTGATCTCGCCGAAGGGCAACGTCACCGCTTTCGGGACGGTGCCCAGGATGCGCGCCTACCGCCTCGCCGGGACCTTCGACGTTGGTATGTACGAATACGATTCCAGTTTTATTTTCATGCCCTTGAAGGCGGCGCAAGTGTATTTCCGGCTGCCCGGGGCGGTCACCAACCTGGAGGTTTTCATCGACGACCCGGACCGGGCGCGGCAAATCGGCCGGGACATCATGGCGGCGACCGGTGGCAAGAAGCGCATCCATGACTGGCAGCAGGCCAATTCCAGCTTTTTCAACGCCATTCAGGTGGAACGCAACGTCATGTTCCTGATTCTCACCCTGATCATCGTGGTCGCCGCCTTCAACATCATCTCGTCGATGATCATGCTGGTCAAGGACAAGGGCAAGGACATCGCCATCCTCCGCACCATGGGGGCGACGCGGGGCACGATCATGCGCATCTTTTTTCTCTCCGGCGCCAGCGTCGGCATCATCGGCACCATCGCCGGATTCGCTCTCGGCCTAGCCTTCGCCGCGAACATCGAAACCATCCGCCAGTGGATTCAAGGACTGACCGGCGGCGAGCTGTTCGCCGCCGAAATTTATTTCCTGTCCCAGCTGCCGGCGGTAGTCGATCCCAAGGAGGTGATGGTGGTGGTCCTCATGGGCCTGGGACTGTCGTTTCTGGCCACCCTCTATCCGTCGTGGCGGGCCGCCCGCCTCGACCCGGCGGAAGCGCTGAGGTATGAGTGAGGCGGAAGAGCAGGTGGCAAGAGAGACCGTGCTCGAGCTGAAAGACGTGCATCGTTCCTTCCGCCAGGGGCGGACGAAATTGGAGGTGCTGCGCGGCATCGATCTCGACCTCAAGGCCGGCGAGATCGTCGCCTTGGTCGGGCCGTCGGGGGCCGGCAAGACGACCCTGCTGCATATCGCCGGACTCCTGGAAAAGCCGGATTCGGGCGAGATATCGATCCGCGGCGAAGCCTGCGGTGGCTTGAACGACGACGGCCGCACCCGGCTCAGACGCCACAACATCGGCTTCGTTTACCAATACCACCACCTTTTGCCTGAATTCTCGGCCATCGAAAATATCGCCATCCCGCCGATCATCGCCGGTCTCGGGCGCCGCCAGGCCCGCGCCAGGGCCAAGGAGCTATTGGCCTGCCTGGGCCTCGCCGAACGAGCCGGCCACCGCCCCGGCAGACTGTCGGGCGGCGAACAGCAGCGCGTCGCCATCGGCCGGGCGCTGGCCAACGCGCCGAGGCTGTTGCTTGCCGACGAGCCGACCGGCAACCTCGACCCGGACACCGCCTCGGGGGTTTTTCAGGTCTTGCTGGAGCTGGTCCGCGGGGCCGGGCTGGCCGCCTTGGTCGCCACCCACAACGCCGACTTGGCGGTGCGGATGGACCGCACCATCCGGCTCGACAACGGCGTGCTGTTCAAGGGGTAGGGGCATGCCGCCCGCCGATTTCGTTCATCTTCGCGTCCACACCGCTTATTCCCTTTCCGAAGGGGCGATCCGCATCGACGAACTGGCGGCGCGCTGCCGGGATGAACGCATGCCGGCGGTGGCGATGACCGACAGCAACAATCTTTTCGGAGCGGTAGAGTTCTCGCAAGCCTGCGCTTCCGCCGGAATCCAACCGATCATCGGTTGCCAGTTGAGCCTCGGCGGCGAGGAAAAGGGACCGGGCCAGGCCGCCGCCCGCGTCTCGTCCCGGAGCGACAGTTTTTTGCTCCTGGTTCAGAACCGGGAGGGTTATCTCAACCTGTTGAAATTGCTAGGCTTTGCTTATCTGAAGACCGATGCCGCGGCGCCGCGAGTGTCCCTGGATATTCTCGAAGACCACGGCGAAGGCCTTATCGCGCTGACCGGCGGGCCGGCCGGGCCGGTGGGGGGCTTGCTTGCCGAGGGACAGGAGGCGGCGGCGGAGGCGGTGCTTTTGCGTTTACGCGACATCTATCCGGGGCGCTTTTACGTCGAACTGATGCGCCACGGCGCCGAAGCCGAAAAGCGGGTCGAGCCCATGTTGTTGGCCTTGGCTTACAAGCACGATCTGCCTCTGGTCGCGACCAACGAAGCTTTTTTCTCCGTCGCCGACATGTTCGAGGCCCACGATGCCCTGATCTGCATCGCCGAGAAGGCCTATATTTCACAAACCGACCGCCGCAAGCTGACCCCGGAGCACTACGTGAAAACGGCCGCCGAGATGCGCGCCTTGTTCGCCGACTTGCCGGAGGCGGTGGACAACACCCTCGTCGTCGCCAGGCGTTGCGCCTTCATGGTCGAACCGGCCGAACCCATTCTGCCGCCTTACCATTGCGGCACCGGCCGGGGCGAGGAAGAGGAGCTTCGCTCCCAGTCTGGAGACGGCCTCGAAAGGCGGCTGCAAACGCTGATTTTGCGGCCGGAGATGACCGCCGCCGAGCGGGAACAAGCGAGCCGGCCATACCGGGAACGGCTGGAATACGAATTGGAAGTCATCGCCAGCATGGGATATTGCGGTTATTTCCTCATTGTCGCCGACTTCATCCGCTGGGCCAAGGGCCACGGCATCCCCGTTGGGCCGGGACGCGGCTCCGGGGCGGGTTCGGCCGTCGCCTGGGCGCTGACCATCACCGGCCTGGATCCCTTGCGTTGGGGCTTGCTGTTCGAGCGTTTTCTCAATCCCGAGCGGGTCTCCATGCCCGACTTCGACATCGACTTCTGTCAGGAGCGTCGCGACGAGGTCATCCGTTACGTGCAGGAAAAATACGGCCGCCATCACGTCGCCCAGATCATCACCTTCGGGAAACTCCAGGCGCGGGCGGTGCTTCGCGACGTCGGCCGGGTCATGGAGATGCCCTATTCCCAGGTCGACCGCATCTGCAAGCTGGTGCCCAACAACCCGGCCAGTCCGACGACCCTGGATCAGGCCATCGCCGGCGAGCCGCAGCTCCGCCAAATGGTCGATGAAGACGAGACCGTTTCCCGTCTTATCGGCATCGCCCGCCGTCTCGAGGGGCTCTACCGCCACGCCTCGACCCACGCCGCCGGCGTCGTCATCGGCGACCGGCCCCTGGATGAGCTGATTCCGCTCTATCGCGATCAGAAATCGGACATGCTGGTGACCGGGTTCAACATGAAGTACGTCGAGCAGGCGGGACTGGTGAAATTCGATTTTCTCGGCCTGAAAACCCTGAGCGTGCTTGCCAAGGCCGTCGAATTGGCCGCCAGGCGGGGCGATGCAATCGATCTCGCCGCCATTCCGCTGGATGATCGGAGCACCTTCAAGATGCTCGGAAAAGGCGAAACGACTGGCGTCTTCCAGTTGGAAAGCTCCGGCATGCGCGACGTGCTGAAAAAGCTCAAGCCCGACAGCTTCGAGGACATCATCGCCGTCGTCGCCCTTTACCGTCCCGGCCCCATGGACAACATCCCCAGCTACATCAAGCGCAAGCACGGCGAAGAGGAGATCGACCACCTCTATCCGACCCTGGAAGGAATCCTCAAGGAAACCTTCGGCATCATGATCTATCAGGAACAAGTCATGCAGATCGCCCAGGAGCTGGCCGGTTTTTCGCTCGCCGGCGCCGATCTTTTACGCCGGGCGATGGGCAAGAAGATAAAAGAGGAAATGAACCAGCAGCGCCATGCCTTCATCGATGGCGCCGTAAGCAAGGGCGCGCCCGAATCCAAGGCGGCGGAAATCTTCGAGCAGGTGGCCAAGTTCGCCGGCTACGGTTTCAACAAATCGCATGCCGCGGCATACGCTCTCATCGCCTATCGGACCGCCTACCTGAAGGCCAACCATCCGGTGGAGTTCCTGGCCGCTTCGATGACCCTCGATATGGACAACACCGACAAGCTCAACGTCTACCGCCAGGAGCTGCGGCGCCTAGGCATCGCCATGTTGCCGCCCGACATCAACGCCTCGGGCGCGACTTTTACGGTGGAGACGGCGGCGGAAACAGCAGGCGGGACAAACGGCGCCGCGGCCAGCGGCATCCGCTATGCCCTGGCCGCCATCAAAAACGTCGGCAAGGCGGCCATGGATTCGATCGCCCGCCAACGCGCCACCGACGGCCCCTTCCGGGACCTGCCGGATTTCTGCCGCCGGATAGATGTCCGCGCCATCAACAAGCGTCAATTGGAAAACCTTATCAGGGCGGGTGCCTTCGATGGCCTGAACGGCAACCGCAAACAGTTGTTCGAAGGCGTCGACATCCTCCTCGGCCACGCCAGCGTCGCCACCAGCGAGAGGGAAAGCAATCAGATCGGTCTTTTTGGCGGCGACGACATCGCCGTTTCGGCCTTCTCACTTCCCGAAACCGCCGACTGGCCTTCCATGGAACGGCTTCGGCAGGAATACGACGCCATGGGATTTTACTTTTCCGCCCATCCCCTGGACGCCTACGCCAACAGTCTGCGAAGGCTGGACGTTAAGCGTTACACGGAGATCCTGGAAGCCGGCGTTTCCGGTCCCGTCGCCATGGCGGGGACGATTATCGGAAATAAAGAACGCACCTCGAGCAAAGGTAACCGTTACGCATTCGTACAGTTTTCCGACACCACCGGCCAGTTCGAGGTTACCGTTTTTTCCGAACTGCTAAGCGTCGCCCGACAGTTTCTGGAAGTTGGCGAATCGGTTTTTCTCAAGGCCATTGCGCTCTTCGAGGGGGAGACGGTCAGGTTTACGGCGCAATCCATGGAGCCGCTGGACCGGCTGGCGGCGAGGGCGGCGCCGGGAATGAGAGTGATCATCGATTCCGCCGCTCCGTTGCGGCCGCTCGGCGAAATCCTCGCCGGCGAGGGCAGGGGAGGAGAGGGGGACGTCAGGCTGGTGGCACGCCTGGACGACGGCACGGAGGTCGAAATCAATCTGCCCGGCGGCTACGCCATCACGGCGCCGGTGCTGCTCAAGGTCGGGAACATTCCCGGCGTCGCCGGGGTCAGGGAAATATAGATTCCAAAGGCCGCCGGAAACGCCGCTATCGGCGCCGGCGAGGCTGGCGAGGGGGCCGGCCAAACATAATGCCATCAAGAGCCTGAAACTCCACGGCCGCTGTATGGAATGGAGCAGATCAAGCCTATGATACATGGATCGCTCACGGAAGGAGCGCTCAGGCCAGGAAAATGACGGTATCTCAGTTCCAGCCGGACGGAAAATGCCTTTTGAAGGAGGCGGCTTCACCCGCGCCCCGCATCGCCATGGCGACCAGCCGATGGCGCGGCTAACCAAGACGGAAACCGTTCAGGTAGCGGCGGTCGTCGTCTTCGCGGTGATCGCCGGCCTGCTGCTTCCGCGTCTGTTTCCTTTTGTCGGGGCGGCTGAAAACAGTGTCGGGGACATTCGTCTGGCAACCCTGTCGCCACCCGAGGCCCAGCATCCCGACATCGTCATCGTTGCCGTCACCGAGGACACCCTGGCGGCCTTGCCCTATCGTTCGCCCTTGGACCGCGGTTTTCTCGCCGGCCTGCTGAGGACGCTCGCGGCGGCGGAGGTGCGCGCCATCGGGCTCGACATCCTTTTCGACCAACCGACGGAGGCCGCGAAGGACGCCGAATTGGGCGATGTTCTGAGCAATTTCAAGGTGCCGCTGGTAGCCGCCTGGGCGGCGCGGGAGGATCATCTGACGGAAAAACAGACGGCTTTTCTCGAGGTCTACTTGAAAGGGGTGAACAAGGGCCTGGTGAATCTCATGACCGATCGCCGCGACGCCGTCGTCCGCTGGATCTTTCCCGGCCGGCACCGGGGCGGGAAATTCATTCCGGGATTTTCCGCGGCCTTGGCCAGGGTTCTGGGCACCGCCGTTCCCAGCGAGGTCCTGCCCCTGGCCTACCGTTTCGGGCCCGACGCCCGAACGCCGCCCTTTCGCGTTTTTCCGGCGCAGACCGTCAAGTTGCTGCCGAAGCCGTGGCTGGCCGGCAAGATCGTGCTGATCGGTTCCGATCTCCCCAACAGCGACCGCCACCGGACGCCAATTTCCGCCTTTACGGGCGGCGGCTTGAATGAAATGCCGGGAGTGTTCATCCACGCCCACGCCCTGGCCCAGATATTGGACGGCCGCCGGGCGCCGGCGACGGCAATTGGGGGCGAGGCGTGGCTGCTGCTGGTGCTCGCCGTCATCGGCGTGGCGTTGGCCGCCGTCGATACCCCGGTGCCGGTCAAGATCGCCGTCGGCTTAAGCGGGCTGGCGATGCTGTGGGTCGGCGGATTCGCCCTCTATCAAGTACGCCGGGCTCATGATCCCCTTGCTTTCGCCAAGCCTTGCTTATGCTTTCGGCGGCGCCGTCGGCGCCGTTTTCCTCGGCCGCCGGGAGCGCCGGCGGAAGCGGTTCATCCGCCAAGCCTTCTCGCGCTTCCTCTCGCCTGGCGTCGTCAAGCAGCTCATCGACGAACCGAACAGGCTGTCCCTGGGCGGGGAGCGGCGGGAAGTCACATACATCTTCACCGATATCGCCGCTTTCACCTCGCTTACCGAACGGTTGGATCCGGCGGTTTTGCTGCCGCTGCTGAACACCTATCTGGACGGCATGTGCCGCATAGTACTCGATCACCAAGGCACCATCGACAAGATCGTCGGCGATGCCGTCATCGCCTTTTTTGGCGCCCCGGCGGATCAACCCGACCATCCCGCCTTGGCCATGGCCTGCGCCCTGGAAATGGACGCCTTCGCCCGTGGCTTCAGCGCCGAACAGCAAGCCGCCGGCATCGACTTCGGTCACACCCGGATCGGCGTTAATACCGGCTTCGCCGTCGTCGGCAACTTTGGCGGCGAATCCTTCTTCGACTACACCGCCCACGGCGACACGGTGAACACGGCGGCCCGCCTGGAAAGCGTCAACAAGCACTTAGGCACCACCATCTGCGTTTCCGGCTTTACGGCCTCGCGCTGCCCGGACACGCACTTCCGGCCCATCGGCGTCCTTGTCCTGAAAGGCAAAACGGAAGGCCTGCAAACCTTTGAGCCGCTATCGCCGGAAGCGGCCGCGTCCGCCAACACCGCCGCCTACCTCGAAGCTTATGAATTGATGAAAAACCACGATCCGGCCGCCCGCCAAGCTTTTGAAAACTTGGTTGAGGAGTACCCGGATGATAAACTCGCCGCCTATCACGATAAAAGGCTTGATGCCGGCAAACAGGGGATGACGGTCGTCTTGGAGGCTAAATGAGCATGCGTTTGGCATTGGAGCTTTTCCTGGGGTTTCTGTTGGCCGCCGTTTCCCTGGCGGCCTTCGCCGGGCAATTGGTGGTCATTGATTCGACGGCGCCCAATCTCAGGCCCGGCCATATCATCGATGACGCCAAGCCCCTTCACCTCGGCGCCGGCAAGTCGGTTACCCTGATCGACGGAAACGGCAAGGTGAAAACATTGAGCGGACCGCTATCGGCCGTTCCAGGCGCCGGCGCGGCGGGCGATTCCACCTTGGTCGCCTCGCTGTCCCGGCTGATCGGGGGGGGACAGGCGGCGGCCGGCGCCCTTGCCGTCATGCGCGGGATCAAGCCGGACCGGCGGTCTCGAGACGCCTGGTCCGTCAGCCTGACGAGTTCACTCGATCTCTGCGTCCCCGCCTACGGCAAACTGTCCCTGAAGAACAAACCGAGCCGCGTTCCCCGCATCCTGAGCATCAAGGTCTTGCCGGACGGTCCCGAGGCGTCCACGGACTGGCCCGCCGGCGTCAACAGGATCGGTTGGCCGGAAGGCCTGGCGGCAATGGACGGCGGCCGCTATCTGGCAAGAATATTCCACAAGCGGAATATCGCCGGCATGACCGGCAGGGTCAAAGAGACGGAGCTGATCGTGCATTTGGTTCCCGCCGGCCTGCCGACGGACGCCCACCGGGCGGTATGGATGGCGGGTCACGGCTGCGCCAAGCAGGCCAAGGCGCTGCTTGCCGGTCTACGTTGACGGCGGTTTTTTATTGGCGCCAAGGAGCCGGCCAAGAGTCGTTTTCGATGCTCGCTTGCCTTTATCTCCTTGCATTCCGCCGTTTTCACCTATATCAAACCGCCTTCATTTCACACGCGGGTTTGCGGGCGCCGGCGTTACTTCGCCGTCTGTTCGCTCCGGTATCCGGTCTTATGCCCGGAGGGTGCCCGCGGAGGAACAACCGGAGAAGGAATCCAGACGATGGCATTTCCCACCTTTACTATGCGCCAGCTCTTGGAGGCTGGCGTCCATTTCGGACATAACACCCGGCGTTGGAACCCGAAAATGGCCCCCTACCTGTTTGGGGCCCGCAACGGCATCCATATCATCAATCTGCAACAGACGGTGCCCATGCTGTATCGGGCGATGACGGCGGTGCGCGACATCGTCGCCGGCGGCGGGCGGGTACTTTTCGTCGGTACCAAACGCCAGGCCGGAGAGAAAATCGCCGAAGCAGCCAAGCGTTGCGGCCAGTACTATGTCAACCACCGCTGGCTTGGCGGCATGATGACCAACTGGCGGACCATTTCGAAATCGATCAAAAGCCTGCGTGATTTGGACGAGAAATTGGCGGAGGCAAGTGCCGGTTCGACCAAGATCGGTTTGACCAAGAAAGAATTGCTGCGCTTGAGCCGCGAGCGCGACAAATTGGAGCGGGCCCTTGGCGGCATCAGGGAAATGGGCGATCTGCCGGACGTGTTGTTCGTGATCGACACCAACAAGGAATCCATCGCCGTTGCCGAGGCCAACAAGATGGGCATCCCCGTTGTCGGCGTCATCGATTCAAACAGCGATCCCAATGGCATCGACTACCCGATTCCCGGCAACGACGACGCCATGCGCGCTATCGTCCTCTATTGCGATCTGCTGGTCGGCTCGGTACTCGAAGGCATCCAAAAAGAGGTTTCCGCCTCCGGCGAAGATTTGGGCGAAGCCGAGGAACCGATCCCCGAAACCCTCCCCGAACAGGCCACCGCCGAGATCGACTCGGGCAAAGCCGAGGAACCGGCCCCCGAAACCCTCCCCGAACAGGCCACCGCCGAGAGCGACTCGGGCAAAGCCGAGGAACCGGCCCCCGAAGCCCTCCCCGAACAGGCCGCCGCCGAGAGCGACTCGGGCAAAGCCGAGGAACCGGCCCCCGAAGCCCTCCCCGAAAAGGCCGCCGCCGAGAGCGACTCGGGCAAAGCCGAGGAACCGATCCCCGAAGCCCTCCCCGAAAAGGCCGCCGCCGAGAGCGATTTGAGCAAAGCCGGGGAACCGGAGCCGCCCGTGGCCGGCGCCGAAGCCAAGAATGGGGCCGAGCCCATCGCCGAGGAGGCGCCCCAATCTGAGAAACCGGTGCCGGCGGAGGACGAAAAGGACAGACCGGAGGCGGCGGCGGAAACGCCGGCGGCGAGCCAGGAGGAGAACAAGTCCTGATAAATCCATCTTTTGGCTACATCTCATAATTCTTATAAATACCAAACTGTTATACAATTATCCTACAGGAAAGGTTTATGATGACGGAGATCAAGGCCAGCCAAGTCAAGGAACTGCGCGACAAAACCGGCGCCGGCATGATGGATTGCAAAAAAGCGTTGACGGAAACCGGTGGCGACGCGGAGGAAGCCGTCGACTGGCTGCGCAAGAAGGGCTTGGCGGCGGCGGCCAAAAGGGCCGGCCGGGCTGCCTCCGAGGGCCTTGTCGGCATTGCCGTCGGCGGCAAGGCCGGCGCCGTCGTCGAGATCAACGCCGAGACCGATTTCGTCGCCCGCAACGGGGACTTTCAGACCTTCGTGAAATCGGTGGCCGAAATCGCCCTTGACACTGGCGCCGACGAGCAAGCCTTGATGAGCGCTCCCTTTCCTGGCAGCGGCAGAACCGTCGCCGAGGAGCTCGTCCATATGATCGCCACCGTTGGTGAAAACATGACCTTGCGCCGGGTGGCGGCGCTTACCGTCGAGACCGGCGTCATCGGCTCTTACATGCACAATGCCTTGGCGCCGGGGCTGGGCAAGATCGGTGTCCTGGTCGCCCTCGAGGGCGACGCCGCGGCCGCCGCCCTCGAAGGTCTTGGCAAAAGCCTGGCCATGCATATTGCCGCGTCCAGTCCGCTGGCGGTGTCCCGCGACGATCTGGACCCGGCCTCCGTGCAGCGTGAACGCGCCGTCCTCGCCGGCCAAGCGCGCCAATCCGGCAAACCGGAGGAGATCGTCGAAAAGATGGTCGAGGGACGTTTGCGCAAGTTCTACGAGGAGGTCTGCCTTGTCGATCAGACCTATGTAATCGACGGGGAAAGCAAGGTGGGCCAAGTCCTCGCGGCGGCCGCCAAGGAGGCCGGCGCGGCGGTCACCGTCAAGGGATTCGCGCGTTTTTGCCTGGGCGAGGGAATCGACAAGAAATCCGCCGACTTCGCCGCCGAGGTGGTGGCGGCGGCCGGCACCTGAACTCGGTTTAGGGCCTTGCGGACAACACAAACAAATAACCTGAAGACCTTGCCGCCGGCCTTGGTGTATGATCGCCGCCATCAGGGTAGGGCACGGGAAATTTCTTGAACGTTTGGGTTTTTGGCTAAACCCCGTCGCGCTTGGCCGCCACGAGCGACCTCCCATTGCCGCCCGCTGTGTTGAACGGTAAGAACAATGTCCCGGAAACCGAAGTACCGACGCGTTCTGTTGAAATTGTCGGGCGAAGGGTTGATGGGCGATAGGGATTTTGGCCTCGATTCCAACACCGTGGAGCGTATTGCCGCTGAAATCCGCCATGTCCACGAGATGAATGTTCAAATCTGCCTGGTCATCGGCGGCGGCAACTTTTTCCGCGGCGTTTCCTCCGCCGCCTCGGCAATCGAGCGGACCAGCGCCGATTACATGGGGATGCTAGCCACCGTCATGAACGCCCTTGCCATGCAAAGCTTTATCGAGAAACAAGGGATTCACGCCCGCGTCCTTTCGGCCATCCCCATGGCAACGTTTTGCGAACCTTTTGTCCGCCGCCGGGCCATTCGCCATTTGCAAAAGGGTAGGGTGGTCATTTTCGCCGCCGGCACCGGCAATCCCTTTTTCACCACCGACACGGCGGCGGCGCTGAGGGCGGCGGAGATGGACTGCGAGGCTCTGCTCAAGGGCACCCAGGTCGACGGCGTTTACAGCGACGACCCGAAAACAGTCAAAGACGCCGAACGTTTCGACCGCCTGACCTATCAAGACGCGCTGACCAGGAATTTACGCATCATGGACGCCTCGGCCATTGCCTTGGCGCGTGACAACAAGGTTCCCATTTTGGTTTTTTCCCTTCACAATCCCGGAACTTTCGCCGAAGTTGTGACCGGCGGCGGCATTTATACCGTCATTTCATAGGCTTTTATTGCCCGCAAAGGAGAGCGGAACGTGGTCGGAAAGAGCATCGACGTCATCAAGAAAGACACCAAACGGCGGATGGACGGCGCCGTCGAGGTCCTGCACAAGGAATACGGCGGCCTGCGCACCGGGCGGGCGGCGACGAGCCTGTTGGAGCCGCTCATGGTCAACGCCTATGGCGCGGAGATGCCCTTGAGTCAGGTTGGCACCATCGGTGTTCCGGAGCCGCAGATGCTCACCGTTCAAGTTTGGGATAAGAAACTGGTGAAAGCGGTGGAGAGGGGAATCCTGGAATCGGGCTTGGGCCTCAATCCCTCCATCGACGGCCAGTTGGTGCGCATTCCCATTCCTTTGCTGAGCGAGGAACGGCGCGCCGAAATGGTGAAGATCGCGGCAAAATATGCCGAGGAGGCGCGCATTGCCGTGCGCAACGTCCGCCGTCATGCCATGGACGAGTTGAAGAAAGAGGAAAAGGACGGAGAAATTTCCGAGGACGAACACCACGCCTATGGCGACGAAATCCAAGACCTGACCAATGATTCCGTCCGCAAGATCGACGAGATACTGGCCAAAAAAGAAAAGGAAATCATGCAGGTTTGAAACGATGAAAGCTGTCCAACTGCATAGCGATTTGCCGCCACCGCCGGTCCATATTGCCATCATCATGGACGGCAACGGACGCTGGGCGAAATTCCGCGGCCTGCCCCGAGTTGCCGGCCACAAGCAAGGCGCCGAGGCGGTGAAGAGGGCCATCAGATGCGCTGGTGAAATGGGGGTCTCCTATCTCACTATGTACGGCTTTTCGTCGGAAAACTGGAAACGTCCCAAGGATGAAGTCAACGACCTGATGGGGCTGTTGCGTTTTTACCTCGACAGCGAAATCGACTTCCTGAACGAGAACGGGGTTCGCTTTCGAATCATTGGGGAGCGCGACCGGTTGGACCCTGGTATCGTCAAGCTGATCGACAAGGCGGAAAAGCTCACCGCCGGCAACAACCGCCTGACATTGACCGTCGCCTTGAGCTATGGCGGGCGCACTGAAATCGTCCGTGCCGCGCGCCACCTTGCCGGCGAAGTCGCGGCGGGATCGCTGAGCCCGGAAGAGATCAACGAAACAGCCTTCAAGGGACATTTGTTCACGGCCGACATTCCGGACCCGGATTTGCTGATCAGGACCAGCGGCGAGAAGCGAATCAGCAATTTTCTGCTCTGGCAACTGGCCTATACCGAACTCGTTTTCGTCGATACCTTATGGCCCGATTTTTCCAAGGAAGACCTTGCAAGCGCCGTCAGGGAATATCATCGCCGTGAACGGCGTTATGGCGCATCCAGTGGTTGACGCCGGCCGGGGCGCGTTGACAACGCGCCTACTCTCGGCCGCCGTTCTGGCGCCGCCCGTGTTGGCGGCTGTTTATGCCGGGCCGCCATATTTCAGCATTCTCGTCGCCATCGGCGTCCTGGTCATGGCCTGGGAATGGAGCCGGTTGTTCGGCGCCGGCAAGCTTTTCTGGCCGGCCGGCCGGTTCCTTTGGCTCGCCGGCGGGTTTTTATATATCGGGGTGCCGGCGCTCGCTCTCATTTGGCTTCGCGCCGACGAGGATTTCGGCCGGGGCACGGTTTTCTGGCTGCTCGCCCTGGTTTGGGCAACGGACTGCGGCGCTTACGTTTTCGGACGCTGGATCGGCGGACTCAGGCTGGCGCCCGCCCTCAGCCCCAACAAAACCTGGGCCGGCTTGATCGGCGGCGTCGCCTGCGCCGGCGCCACCGGTTCGGCGACGGCGATGGTTCTCGGACAGGGCGGCGTTTTGACGCTGGGCGCGCTCAGCGCCGTTCTTGGCGTCGTCGAACAGGCGGGGGATCTGCTCGAATCCTGGATCAAGCGCCGATGCGGCGTCAAGGACGCCGGCAACCTCATTCCCGGCCATGGCGGCCTTCTCGACAGGGTGGACGGGCTTTTGGCGGTGGCTTTGATTGTCGCGTTGATAAGTCTGGCCGGTGACGGCAGTATTCTGAGATGGCTGTAACCCGCTCCCAACCGCGAGCCGAAACGGCGCCACGCCGGATCACCATCCTCGGTTCCACGGGATCGGTTGGCGGCAATACCGTTGACCTCGTTCAAAGGCAGCCCGACACTTTCCAGGTCGAGGCGTTGACCGCCAACAACAATGTCGCCCGCCTGGCCGAGCAGGCCCGGCGGCTGGGCGCTCGCCTTGCCGTCGCCGCCGATGCCTCATGTTACCGCGATCTCAAGAAGGCCCTGTCCGGCTCGGGCACCGAAGCCGCGGCGGGGCCAGAAGCGGTTATCGAAGCGGCCAGCCGGCCGGCCGAATGGGTGATGGCTTCCATCGTCGGCCTGGCCGGGCTGGAGCCGACCATGGCGGCGGCCAAACGCGGCGCCATTATCGGCCTGGCCAACAAGGAATGCCTGGTTTCGGCCGGCGACGTGCTGATGAAGGAGATCGCCCGTCGCGGCGGCACCTTGTTGCCCGTCGATTCCGAACACAGCGCTATTTTCCAAGTGTTCGACTTTGAAAACGCCGACAAGGTGGAGCGCATCATATTGACGGCTTCCGGCGGCCCCTTCCGGGAGATGGACATCGCCGCCATGGCCCGGGTGACGCCGGAACAGGCTTTGGCCCATCCCAACTGGAACATGGGCGCCAAGATTTCGGTGGATTCCGCGACCATGATGAACAAAGGGCTGGAACTGATCGAGGCCCGCCATCTTTTCCCCGTTCCGGAAGAGCGCATCGAGATCCTGGTGCATCCCCAGTCGGTGGTGCATAGCCTTGTCGATTACGTCGATGGCTCGGTCCTGGCCCAGTTGGGTACGCCCGACATGCGCACTCCCATCTCCTATGCCCTCGGCTGGCCGAAACGCATGCCGACGCCGGCGCCGCGTTTGTCCCTGGCCGAAATCGGCGCTCTCACCTTCGAAGCCCCGAACCCGGAGTGTTTCCCGGCCCTGAGAGTGGCCCGCCAGGCGTTGCAAGCCGGCGGCAGCGCGCCGGCCGTCATGAACGCCGCCAACGAAGTCGCGGTGGAGAGCTTTCTTGGCGGCCGCATCGGCTTTCTCGATATCGTCCGCATCGTCGAGCAAACCCTTGAGGCGGCGCCTGATTTCCGCCTGGAAAGCCTTGCCGATGTCATCAACGCCGACAACGAGACCCGTGAAATCGCCAAAGGATTGATTACATATTAATTTCCATGACATCCACCAAGGGCATGGGATTTCCGCCGGCGCGCGGGAATTCCATGGTAGGTTACTGAAATGTTTGAATTTTTTTGGGATTACATTGTCGTTTTTCTTATCGTGCTGACGATCCTGGTGTTCGTTCATGAGCTGGGCCATTACGTGCTGGCCCGGCGCAATGGCGTGCGGATCGAGGTTTTCTCCATTGGCTTCGGCCCCGAAATTTACGGTTGGAACGACAGCGCCGGGACGCGATGGAAAATCAGTGCCGTGCCTTTGGGCGGCTACGTCAAAATGTTCGGCGAGCTCGGCGCCGCCGGCGGCGCCGAGGATCAACGGCCCATGACGCCGGAGGAACAGGCCGTTTCCTTCCATCACAAGCGGCTTGGCCAACGCGCCGCCATCGTCGCCGCCGGCCCCATCGCCAATTTTTTGTTCGCTTTTGTTGTCCTCGCCGGTTTGTTCAGCATCGTCGGTTTGCCGTTGCCGTTAGCCGTCGTCGGCGAGGTGCAGCCGGAAAGCGCGGCGTCCGAGGCCGGTCTCAGGCCGGGCGACCGTATTTTGAGCATCAATGGACAAACCATCGTCTGGTTCAGTGATTTACGCCGCATCGTCAGGGAGAATCCGGCCGTCCGCGTCGACATCCTTATCCGCCGCGACGGCGTCGACTTGTCCTTGCAAGCAACGCCTACAGGCCACAAGTTCGTGGACGATCAAGGAATGGAAGTAGAATATGGCCTTTTGGGCGTGATGCCGGATCCCGAGCAGGTCGAGTACGAACGCCAGAACCCGTTTAAGGCCACCTGGATGGCGGTGGAAAGATCGTTAGGGCTGGCCACGCAAATTTTCTCCAGCGTCAGCCAAATGATCACCGGCTCCCGGTCCACGGAAGACCTGGGCGGGGTGATCAGGATTGCCCAATTTTCAGGACAAATGTGCCAGGACCCTGTTAACTGCATCTTTTTCCTGGCGGCTTTGTCCGTAAATCTGGGTCTGATCAATCTTTTTCCGATCCCGGTCTTGGACGGCGGCTATCTGGCCTTTTACGCGTTCGAGGCCATTCTCCGCCGGCCTTTAGACCCCCGGGCGCAAGAATACGGTTTCCGTTTCGGCATCGTTCTGGTATTTCTCCTCATGATTTTCGCGACGTGGAACGATTTGGTGTACCTCAAGGTGTTCGAGTTTATTAAACAACTCTTCACCTGATCACTCTTTTTATTGGGGGGAATGCTTGCGGCGCTTGGTTCGCATCATCGTATTTTGCTGGTTGGCAACGGTTCTGGGTCTGACGTCCTCGGCGGCGGCCCAATCCGCCGATACTGTGCGCGATATAATCGTCGAGGGAACGCAACGGATCGAGCCTGGGACGGTCATTTCCTACCTTCTGATTCAGAAGGGCGATCCCTTCGATAGCGCTCGTATCGACCGTTCGCTTAAGTCCCTTTTCGCCACCGGTCTGTTCGCCGACGTGACCTTGCGAAAAGAAGGCGACACCCTGATCATCAGCGTGGTTGAAAATCCAGTTATCAATCGGATCGCCTTCGAGGGAAATAGAGGGATCGGCGACGATTCCCTGGGTGCGGAAGTGAGCCTGCGCCCACGCATTATCTACACCCGCATTAAAGTGCAAAACGACGTCAAGCGGATTTTGACCTTGTACCGGTCACGGGGCCATTTTGCGGCGGCGGTTGAACCAAAAGTTATCCAGCTTCCGCAAAACCGCATTGATCTGGTCTTTGAAATCACCGAGGGCGAGGAAACCTTTGTCCGCAAGATTCGTTTTGTCGGCAACCGCGAATTCAGCGATTCGCGGCTGCGCGAGATTATTCGGACCCGGGAATCCCGCTGGTACCGTTTTTTCTCTTCCGACGACACCTTTGATGCCGATCGAATGACCCTGGACCGGGAATTACTGCGCCGTTTCTACCTTTCGAACGGACACGCTGATTTTCGGGTCGCCTCGGCTATCGCCGAACTGACACCCGACCGCAAGGACTTTTTCATCACTTTTACGGTGGAAGAAGGCGTTCGTTACCAGTTTGGCGGTGTTGCCATCGACGCCCGTCTGCGCAACCTCGATGAAAAAGATATTATCGACGTGATCGAGATCGAAGAAGGCGACTGGTACAATGCCGGGGAGTTGGAAAAAACCATTGATCGGCTGACCAACGCCGTCGGAACGCTCGGCTACGCTTTCATCGACATCCGCCCGCGCATCAACCGAGACCGCGAAACCCGGACCGTCAGCGTGACCTTTGAAATCAATGAAGGCCCGCGGGTTTTCGTCGAGCGCATCAACATCGCGGGCAATATGGGGACGGCCGACAAGGTCATCCGCAGGGAATTTCGTCTGGTCGAGGGAGACGCATTCAACACCGCCAAATTGCGGCGCTCCAGGCAACGGATCCAGAATCTGGATTTCTTTGAGAGAGTCCTGGTCGAACAGGTGCCTGGCAGCGCCCCCGACAAGGCGGTCATCAATGTCGAGGTGATGGAAAAGCCCACCGGCTCCGTTTCCTTCGGTTTGGGCTTTTCCTCGTCCAGCGGCGCCTTGGTCGATTTCGGCATCGATGAACGCAATTTGTTAGGCCGCGGTCAGAATTTGAGCTTCAAGGCCACGGTCGCCACCCGCCAGAGTCAGGTCAACTTTTCCTTCACCGAACCGTACTTTCTCGATCGCGAGGTAACCGCGGGCGTTGACGTGTTCCACGTCAGGAAGGACCTGCAGGACACCAGTTCCTTCGATTCCGAGTTAACCGGCGTCGCCTTGCGGGGCGGTTATCCGATTGCCGAGCGGTTGAGCCAGAATTGGAAGTACGCGTACAGAAACACAAAAGTCACGGACGTCGATTCCAGCGCTTCCCAATTAATCAAGGAAGTGGAAGGGAACACGTCGATTTCGGAATTTTCGCACACCATCGCCTATGATAGCCGCGACAGCGCCATCGGCCCGACGAAGGGCTATCGCGTCCGGATGACAAACGACCTTGCCGGCCTGGGCGGCAACAAACGGCATTTCCGCAACACTGTGACGGCGGCGAAATATTTCACTCTGGTGGACGGCTGGGTCCTGTCTTTTGACGGCAGGGCCGGCTACATCGTCGGCCTCGGCGAGGACGTTCACCTTACCGAACGCTATTACATCGGCGGCGACGATTTGCGTGGTTTCGAAACATCCGGCGTCGGCCCCAGGGACGATATCACCGACGACGCCCTTGGCGGCCAGTGGATGTACACGGGTACCGCCGAGCTCAGATTCCCTCTCGGACTGCCGGCCGAACTTGCCGTCGGCGGAAAGGTTTTTACGGATTTCGGAAGCACCGGTCAGCTTGAACCATCGAGAAGTTTCGTCGACGATACCGGCAGCGTGCGCGTGACAGTGGGTGCCGGCGTTACCTGGATGTCGCCTTTCGGTCCTCTCGGGATCGATGTTGGTATTCCGGTAGCCAAGGAGAGCTTCGACGAAACCGAAACAGTCCGCGTCAATTTCGGTACAAGGTTTTAGATCATGGGTTTGACGAGAGCCACGGTTTTCATTCTTAGCCTGTCGATACTGTATGGAGTCTCGGAAAACCCGGCGGTGGCCCAGGAGCCCCCCCAAAAACCAGCCGAGGCAAGTTATTCCTATATAAACGTCGCCGTCATCGATATCGATGAAATCCGCCGCAAGGCTTCCGTTGTCAAGGACATCCGCGCGCAGATCGGAAAGTTCCGCAACGCCTTTCAAGCCGATATCCAGAAAGAGGAAGAGGTACTCCGCAACGCCGACAAGGAACTGGCCAGAAAGCGCACCATCCTTTCGCCCGATGCCTTTGCCGAGGAACGCCGCAAGTTCCAACAGAGCGTTGTCGAGGTTCAGCGTCTGGTGCAAAAGCGTAAACAGGAGCTGGACAGTGCCATGGCCAATGCCATGCGCAAAGTCGAGCTGACATTAACCGATATCGTCACCGACATGGCCAAGAAAAAAAAACTGACCCTGATCCTGAGAAAGGAGCAGACGGTTCTCGCCGCTCCGTCCCTGTCGATCACCAAGGAGGTCCTGCGGCTAGTCGAAGAGAAAATGCCGTCCTTGAAAATTCCCGACATCGGAAAATAGGTCATGCCCGATCCGCGCTTTTTTTCCGTAGCTGGGCCTTTCAGCTTGCAAGAAGTGGCGGAAATTTCCCGCGCGGAGCTCGGCAAGGGCGCGGATCCAGAGATCGTGATATCCGATGTTGCTTCTTTGGATGCGGCGGGGCCCGGCGAGATCGGCTTTCTCGACAACAAGCTCCATCTTTCTCTCTTCACGGAAAGCCGGGCCGGCGTTTGCCTCGTCGATCCCGGTTTGGCCTCTAAAGCGCCTTCGCATATGACTTTGTTGCTGACAAAGGAGCCCCACCACGGCTTTGCTCGCGTCGCCGAGGCCTTTTATCCGGAGCCGGCGCCGGAGCCAGCCACCGCTCCGACGGTTTGCGTCTCCGACCGGGCGGCGATCGGCGAGGGCTGCCGGATTGAAACGGGCGTGGTGATCGGAGCCGGCGCCGAGATCGGCCGCCGCTGCCGTATCGGCGCCAACACCGTCATCGGCGGCGGGGTGGTTCTGGGCGACGACTGCCGGATTGGCCCTTTGGTTACTCTGTCCTATCTGATCGCCGGCAGCCGCGTCATCATCCATCCCGGCGTCCGTATCGGGCAGGACGGTTTCGGCTTTGCCCTTGGCGAGAAACAACATATCAAGGTGCCGCAGCTTGGCCGCGTACGCATCGGCGATGACGTCGAGATCGGCGCCAACACCACCATAGATCGCGGCGCCGCATCCGATACCGTGATCGGCGACGGCTGCAAGATTGATAATTTGGTGCAGATTGGCCATAACGTGCGGCTTGGACGGAATTGCATGATCGTCTCGCAGGTCGGGATATCCGGCAGCACTATACTCGGGGATTCCGTCATGCTGGGCGGCCAAGCCGGCTTGGCGGGGCATTTGCGCGTCGGTGACGGGGCTCGTGTCGCCGCCCAGGGCGGCGTCATGCGTGACATCGACGCCGGGACAACCGTCGGCGGCTTTCCGGCGGTTCCCATGCGCGAGTGGATGAGGAGCGTTGCCGCCATCAAACGCATGATCAAGAAACAAGGCGGATAGACGATGGACGAAAACTCACCATCGACGCTGGGAAAAACCCTCGACATCAACCAGATCAAGGAAAAGATCCCGCATCGCTATCCTTTCCTGATGATTGACAGGGTGATCGGCCTGGTCGCCGACACCCGCGCCGTCGGCGTCAAAAACGTTTCCATCAACGAGGCCTTTTTCCAGGGTCATTTTCCGTCCCAGCCCATCATGCCGGGCGTCCTGATCATCGAGGCCATGGCGCAGACGTCGGCGGTTTTGGTGATGGAGACCCTGGGCAAAAGCGCCGAAGGCACCCTGGTCTATTTCATGTCGGTGGATCAGGCGCGCTTTCGCAAGCCCGTAACGCCGGGCGACACCTTGCATGTCAGCGTGGAAAAAATCCGCCAACGTGGCAGTGTATGGAAATTCAAGGGCGAGGCCAAGGTCGATGGTATCCGCATGGCCGATGCCATATTTGCCGCCATGATCATCGATGAATGAGATGGCGAAAATCCACCCCACGGCCATCATCGAGGGCGGAGCCGGGATCGGTGCCAACGTCGGCATCGGCCCTTATTGCATTGTCGGTCCCGAGGTCGTCTTGGACGACGGCGTCACCCTCATGTCGCACGCGGTGGTCAACGGCCGCACGGCCATCGGCGCCAATACCAAGGTCTTTCCGTTCGCCTCCATCGGCCACCAGCCCCAGGACATGAAATACAAAGGCGAGCCCTCGCGCCTGGAGATCGGCTGCAACAACATCATCCGCGAACACGTCACCATGCATCCGGGAACCGAGGGGGGCAGCATGCTGACCCGCGTCGGCAACAACTGCCTTTTTATGGTCGGCGCTCACGTCGCCCACGATTGCCGCATCGGCGATCACGCGATCATGGTCAACAACGCGACCCTGGGCGGCCATGTAGCCGTCGGCGAATGGGCCATTGTCGGCGGTCTTGCGGCGGTTCACCAGTTCGCGCGGATCGGCCGCCATTCCATGGTTGGCGGCATGACAGGCGTGGAGCACGATGTCATTCCCTACGGCTCGGTCATCGGCAACCGCGCCCGCCTGCAGGGGCTGAACGTCATCGGCCTCAAGCGTCGAGGCTTTTCCCGCGAAATCATCCACGTCTTGCGCAACGCTTACCGCCTTCTGTTCGCGCCGGAAGGCACCATGGCCGAACGTCTGGACGACGTCGCCGAACTGATGCACGACAACGAACCGGTGATGGAGATCGTCGATTTCATCCGCGCCGATTCCTCGCGCGCCATTTGCAAGCCCGGTTTGGATGATGCCGCCTAAACTCGGTATCATCGCCGGAAACGGCGAGCTTCCGGGACGGATCATTGAGGCCTGCAAGCAAACCGGGCGCCCATTTTTCGTTGTCGCGTTCAAGGATCAGACGCTACCGGAAACCGTCACCGGCAAGGACATCCCCCATGCCTGGGTGCGGCTTGGCGCCGGCGGCCAGGCGGTCAAACATTTTCGGGATGCCGGGGTCAAGGAACTCGTCCTGGCGGGTGGCATCCGCCGGCCCAAGATGAGCACCTTGCGGCCGGACGCATGGGTTGCCCGATTTTTCGCCACCCACGCCACCGCCATGATCGGTGACGACGGTTTATTGTCGGCTTTGGTCGGAGTCCTTGAAAGGGATGAGGGTTTCCGCGTTGTCGGCGCCGAATCCGTGCTTCCCGACGTGCTGGCGGCGACAGGTGTTTACGGTGCTCACGCCCCGGACGAACAGGCTTTGAAGGACATCGAGCAGGGTATCAGGGCGGCGCGCGAGATCGGCGGCAAGGATGTCGGGCAAGCGGCGGTGGCCGAGCAAGGCCGGATCATCGCCGTCGAGGGGGCGGATGGAACCGACGCCATGCTGGCACGGATCACCCGGTGTCGACAGGGAAAAGAGGCAATACAGCGGCGCGGCGGCGTTCTCGTCAAGGTCAAGAAGCCGGGACAGGAAAGCCGCGCCGATCTGCCCACCATCGGGGTTTCCACGGTCGATACGGTGACCGGGGCCGGCCTCGCCGGCATCGCCATAGAAGCCGGCGGCACGCTGGTGATTGATCGCGAGGCGGTCATCGAGGCCGCCGACGCGGCGGGCTTGTTCGTGATCGGCGTTCCCCTAGCGGAGGAAAATTGAAGGAGGCACAGACGCGCCTGTTTCTGATTGCCGGCGAGCATTCGGGGGATGCGCTGGGATCGCGGCTGATGGCGGCGCTCAAAACCCAGAGCGCGGGCCGGATAGCCTTTGCCGGCGTCGGCGGGCCGCGGATGAAGGCGGAGGGGCTGGACAGCCTGTTTCCGATGAGCGACCTCTCTGTCATGGGCCTTGCCGAGGTCCTGCCAAGAGTGCCGAAGCTGCTGCGCCGGTTGCGGCAAACAGTCGCTGATATCAAGGCCCGGCGCCCGTCGGCGGTGGTCAGCATCGATGCCCCGGATTTCTGTTTCCCCGTCGCCAAGCGCCTGAAAGGGCAGGGGATTCCCCTCATTCACTACGTTGCGCCGCAGGTTTGGGCGTGGCGGCCCGGCAAGGCCAAGGTGGCGGCGGAACTGTTCGACCGCCTGATTGTCCTGCTGCCCTTTGAAGCGCCCTATTTCGAGGCCGTCGGCCTGTCCAGCGCCTTCGTTGGCCATCCAGTCGTGGAAACCGGCGCCGAGAGCGGTGACGGCCAGGCTTTTCGCCGCCGCCACGGCATTCCCGCCGAGGCTCCGCTGATCTGCGTGCTTCCCGGCAGCCGCGGCAACGAAACAGCCCGCCTGCTTCCCGTTTTCGGTGAAACGCTGGCATTGCTGCGAAAGAATCTGCCGGACTTGAGGGCCGTTGTGCCGACCGTCGAGGGGGTGGCAGAGCAGGTGGCGGCCGCCGCCGCCGGGTGGACGCCGACCCCCTTGATCACGCGCGGTCAAGCCGACAAGCTCGATGCCTTCGCCGCCGCCGACGCGGCCCTTGCCGCTTCCGGCTCGGTGACGCTCGAACTGGCCGTGGCCAAGACCCCGACGGTGATCGCTTACAAGGCGAACCCGCTGACGGCCTTGCTGGCGCGGCGCTTGATCCGGGTCCGTTACATCAACCTGGTCAACCTGATCCTGGATCGCCAGGCGTTGCCGGAATTTCTTCAGGAGAATTGCAGACCCGAGAAACTGGCGGCGGCGCTAGCCGGGATCTTTGCGGACGACGCGGCCCGGCGGGCGCAAAGAGACGCCTTCGATGAGGTCCTGCAAAGGCTCGGCCTTGGCGGGCCGCCGCCTTCCGAAAAGGCCGCCGAAATCGTCCTGTCGATGATCACGTAATCTCTAGCGGAACGCGGCGAGCACCGCATCGCCGGAGCGCTCGCGCACAAACTCCTGGTGGCGCCGCAGGCTTTCGGTGATCATCAATGCGGTCTCGACCGCCCGGCGGCCGTCCTCGCCGCTAACCACGGGCGGCGTTTTATTGGCGATGGCGTCGAGGAAGGCATCGATCTGGCGTTCGAGTTTGTCGCATTCCACGTATTCCTGTTCGTCGATGCGGAAGTTTGGCATGCCGGGGAACAGTTCGCCGTCGCCTTTTTGGGCGACGAGCAGTTTGCGATTCAGGAAATCGACGGAAATGTAGGAGTCCGGCTGGAAGATCCGCATCTTGCGTTCGTTTTTACCGCTGACGCGGCTGGCGGTGATGTTGGCGGCGCAGCCGTTGGTGAAGCGAATGCGGGTATTGGCGATATCTTCACTTCCGGAGAGCACCGGCAACCCGACGGCGTCGACCGATTCCGCCGGCGCCTTGACGAGGCTGAGGATCAAGTCGATGTCGTGGATCATCAGGTCAAGGATGACGCTGACGTCGGTTCCGCGCGGCTGGAACGGCGCGATGCGGTACGACTCTATGAATAGCGGCCGGGTGATCACTTTCCGCATGACCTGTTCCGCCGAGGAAAAACGTTCCAGATGGCCAACCTGAAGGATCGGGCCGTATTGGCCGCTGGCGATGCCGATCAGCTCGTCGGCGGCCGCCAAGTCGTCGGTAATCGGTTTCTCGACGAGCACGTGCACGCCGTTTTCCAGGAAAGCCTTGGCGACCTCGTGGTGGGCCTTGGTCGGCACCACGACGCTGACCGCATCGACCTGGCCGAACAAGTCGCGATAGTCGGAGACCGCCCCGACCCCGTGCTTGGCCGCGACTTCGCCGGCCAGGTCCGGGTCGGTGTCGCAGACGGCGATGAGTTCCGAACGTTCGAGGTTGGCGTATTTGTCGACATGGAAGCGTCCGAAATGGCCGAGTCCGATGACCCCTGTCCTGATCCTGTCCACCTTAGTCCCCGATCCACTCCCGCGCCCGCGCGCAACGGCCTTGGCGCCGCCAGCCCACGCCCGCCCCCTCGGGCCACCGGGACTTGGCTTGGCGCCGTTTACGGGGTAAACTTTTTAGCCGGCGAAGACAAGGCCTGGCGAAGGCGCGTCCGATGGGAGTGAAATCATGACCGCGGCGACCACCGGGGCGGCGGCGATCGAGACGGCCGGATTGCGCCTTTTGCACACCATGATCCGCGTCCGCGACCTCGACAAGTCCTTGGATTTCTATACCCGTTTGCTGGGCATGAAGATGGTACGCCGCAAGGACTTTCCGGGCGGAAAGTTCACCCTGGCGTTCGTCGGTTATGGCGAGGAGACCGATCACGCGGTGATCGAACTAACCCACAACTGGGACCAGGAGCAAGATTACGACCTTGGCAACGGTTTCGGGCACTTCGCCATCGGCGTTGCCGACATCGGCGAGACTTGCCGGCGGCTACGGGCGGAAGGGGTGAGCATTCCCCGTCCGCCGGGTCCGATGAAACACGGCGGCACGGTCATCGCCTTCATCGAGGACCCCGACGGCTATAGGATCGAATTGATCGAACGGGCCTGAGATCCCGTTTTTCCGCTTTACTTGCGTTTATGGATCGGCGTGAAACCACGAAAAGTTTGGCCGTGGTAAAGCTGCCGCGGACGGCCGATCTTCTGCACGGGATCCTCGATCATTTCGTTCCATTGGGCGACCCAGCCGACGGTCCTGGCGACCGCGAAAAGAACCGTGAACATGGTGGTCGGGATGCCCATGGCGCGGAAAATGATGCCGGAATAGAAATCGACGTTGGGATAGAGCTTCTTTTTGATGAAATACTCGTCCTCCAGGGCGATATGCTCCAATTCTATGGCCAGATCGAGGAGCGGCTCTTCCTTCGCCCCCAATTCGTCCAGAACCTCGTGGCAGGTTCGTTGGATGACCCTGGCCCTGGGGTCGTAGTTCTTGTAGACGCGGTGGCCAAATCCCATGAGCCGGAAAGGATCGTTCTTGTCCTTGGCCCGCTTGATGAATTCGGGAATCCGTTCCTTGCCGCCGATCTCTTGAAGCATGTTCAGAACCGCCTCGTTGGCGCCGCCGTGGGCGGGGCCCCAAAGGGAGGCGATGCCGGCGGCGATGCAGGCGAAGGGATTGGCGCCGCTGGAGCCGGCCAGGCGGACCGTCGAGGTCGAAGCGTTCTGTTCATGATCGGCGTGCAAGATCAGGATGCGGTCCATGGCCCGCGCCAGAACCGGATTGACCTTGTAATCCTCGCAAGGGGTGGCGAACATCATGTGAAGGAAATTTTCCGCGTATTTGAGGTCGTTGCGGGGAGACACGAATGGCTGGCCGATGGAATATTTGTAGGCCAGGGCGGCGATGGTCGGCATCTTGGCGATCAGCCGGCTGGAAGCCACCGCCCGGTGCCGGGGATCTTTGATGTCGGTGCTGTCGTGGTAAAAAGCGGCGAGTGCCCCGGCAATGCCGCACATGATCGCCATTGGGTGGGAATCGCGGCGGAATCCGCGGAAGAAAAACATCACCTGCTCGTGGAGCATGGTGTGGCGGGTGATGTCGTGGCGGAACTTGTGCCTTTGCTCCTGCGTCGGAAGGTCCCCGGAAAGCAAGAGATAGCAGACTTCCAGGAAGTTGGAATGTTCGGCCAGTTGGTCGATGGGGTAGCCGCGGTAGAGCAGGATGCCTTCATCGCCGTCGATGAAGGTGATTTTGGAGTCGCAACTGGCCGTCGAGGTGAAGCCGGGATCGTATGTGAAACACCCCGTTTTCGCATAGAGGCTGCGGATGTCCATGACGTCGGGGCCGGTCGTCCCCTTGATCAACGGCAGCTCCACGCTTTCCCCGGTCTGGTTGTTGACGAGGGAGTAGCTTTCCTTGCCGGTGGCTTGCTTGCTAACCGGTTGTTCCGCGTTCTTCATATAAAACTTCCCCAGAAATTCATGGACGGTCCGCCGTCAAGCGCCGGGTCCGTCCTTGATTGAAGGCGCCACCAAGCGGCCGGGTTTCACGGGCCATGGCGTCATCGGGTTAAAACGTCATCCAGGCGTCCCAGCGTTTCCTGACGGCCCAAAACCGCCATGATTTCAAAAACGCTTGGCGAAATGGTGGCTCCCGTCAACGCCGCCCGCAGAGGTTGGGCGACGGCGCCGAGCTTGATTTCGGCCGTCTCCGCGAAGTGGCGCGCCGCCTCTTCCAAAGCCTCGGCCGTCCAACCGCCGAGCGCCGCCAATTCACGGCGCATTCCGTGCAACACTTCCTTGCCGTTCCCATGCACGAACTTGGCCGCCTTATCGTTCATAGGCAACGGGCGCGATTTTACATAAAATTCGGAATTATCAATAAGTTCTACAATTGTTTTCGCACGATGCTTTAGTCCGGACATCCCTTTTAATAACCTGTTCGATGCCTCTTCGGCAAGTTTTCCGCCCAGTTTTTCGGCGAGGCCGGGCAAAATCAGGCTGGTTAGTCTCCGGTCGTCGGCGTTGCGCAGGTAATGGCCATTGAGGTTGGTGAGTTTGGCGATGTCGAAGCGGGAAGGGGAACGCCCGACGCCGCCCATGTCAAACCATCGGATGGCGTCTTCGGTGCTGATGATTTCATCGTCGCCATGGCCCCAGCCGAGACGGAGAAGGTAGTTGCGCATGGACTCGGTAAGAAAGCCCATTTCCCGGTAGGCCTCGATCCCCAAGGCGCCGTGCCGTTTCGACAGTTTGGCGCCGTCGGCGCCGTGGATCAGCGGGATATGGGCGAATTCGGGCGGCGGCCAGCCGAGGGCCTGGAAAATTTGTATTTGGCGGAAAGCGTTGGTCAGATGGTCGTCGCCGCGGATGACATGGGTGATCCCCATCTCGTGGTCGTCGACTACGACCGCCAGCATGTAGGTGGGAGTGCCGTCGGCGCGCAAGAGGACCATGTCGTCAAGCTCTTCGTTGGCGACCTCGACCTCGCCCTGGACCATGTCGCGGATGGTGGTTTTGCCGCTTTGCGGCGCCTTGAAACGGATAACCGGATCGCCCCCTTCCGGCGTTTCCGCCCGATCGCGGTCTCGACAGCGGCCGTCGTAACGCGGCGGACGGCCTTGCCGACGGGCGGTTTCGCGTATTTCCGCCAGCTCGTCGGTTGTGCAAAAGCATCGGTAGGCTTTGTCCTCGTCCAGCAGCCGCCCAGCCGCCGCCACATGGCGGTGGCGGCGGGAAAACTGGGAGACCGCCTCTCCGTCCCAGTCCAGCCCCAACCAATGGAGACCGTCATGGATGGCCTCGACGGCCCGGTCCGTGGATCGCGCCCGGTCGGTGTCCTCGATGCGGAGAAGGAACTTTCCGCCATGGTGCCTGGCGAAAAGCCAGTTGAAAAGAGCCGTGCGGGCACCGCCGAGGTGAAGGAAGCCGGTGGGTGAAGGAGCGAAACGGGTAACGACGGTCATGACCTGATCTGATAAAGTTAAGCCCAATGAAGGGCGCCGCGGCGACAGGCGCCAAGGATGTAGCATAGTCTGGTCGCGGGTGCGGGAAAAGCGTGCGGAGATGACGCGACCTCCTTTCCGGAACAAGCGCTTCGCCATGGGCCGTGGCGGTATCCCCCGGCTCATCGAGGCGGTGGCGGAAACGCTGGCTGTCGAGCGGGAGCGTTGGGTGCTTTGGCTGCCGGTCGCTTTCGGCGCCGGCATCGCTGTCTATTTCGCCTTGCCGGCGGAGCCGCCGCTGTGGCTGGGAGCGGCGGTAACCTTGGCGGTGGCGGCGTGCGCCGGCCTTGGCCGGCGGCGCGCGGTGGTGCTGGTGGCGCTGCTGGGGATCGGCGCCGCCACCGCCGGCTTCACCGTCGCCCAATGGCGGACGGCGGCCGTCGCCGAGCCCATGCTTTCGAAACGCCTGGGCCCGACCAGCGTCACCGGGCGGATCGTTGCCGTGGAGAGATTCCCCCAAGGGCAGCCGGGTCAGCCTGGAACGCCTTCGCATCACCCGTCTCGGTCCGCAACGGACACCGGCCGTGATCCGCTTGCGTTTGCAGGGCCATCAGCCGGCTATCGCCGCCGGCGATTGGATCCGCGCGCGCGCCGTACTGTCGTCGCCGCCACCGCCCGCCGCCCCCGGCGCTTTCGATTTTCAGCGCCAGTCCTATTTCCGCCGCCTGGGCGCCGTCGGATTCGCCTTCGGTCCGGTGGAGCTGATCGCCAAGGGTGGGGAGCGGGGCCTGGATTCATTGTCGCTGGGTCTGGAAAGGTTGCGCCGGGGGATTGCCGATAGTGTCATGGCCGGCTTGGACGGCCGGGCCGGAACCATCGCCGCGGCGCTGATGGCCGGCACCAGGAAGGCCATTGAGCCAAAGATCATGACCGCCATCCGCGATGCCGGATTGGCCCACCTGCTGGCTATTTCCGGCCTGCATGTCGGTCTGGTGACAGCGATCCTGTTCGTCGGCTTGCGCGGCGCCCTGGCCTTGGCGCCGCCGTTGGCGCTCAGATATCCGATCAAGAAATGGGCCGCCACCGCCGCTATCGTCGGCGCCTTCGCCTACGCCCTGTTGGCCGGGGCGACGGTGCCGACCCAGCGGGCCTTCCTGATGATCGGCCTGGTGATGCTGGCGGTGCTCTTCGACCGCCGGGGACTGTCCATGCGCCTGGTCGCCTGGGCCGCCTTCGTCATCCTTTTGTTGACACCGGAAAGCCTGCTTGGTGCCAGTTTTCAGCTTTCCTTCGCCGCCGTGACCGCACTCATCGCCGCCTACGAGGTGGTCCGCGACCGCCGCCGCTACGGCGGCGAAGGGCCGCCCAAATGGCCGCGAACGGCGCTCCTTTACGTCGCCGGCGTGGCCTTGACCACCGTTATCGCCGAGATGGCGACGGCGTCGTTCGTGGTCTACCACTTCAACCGCCTGGCGGTTTACGGCCTGGCCGCCAATGTCATCGCCGTGCCGGTTACGGCGTTGTGGATCATGCCGTGGTCGGTGGCGGCCTTCGCTCTCATGCCGCTCGGCCTGGAAACCCTGGCGCTAGAGCCGATGGGGTGGGGCATAGAGGTGGTGGTCCAAGTCGCCGAGACGGTTTCCGGCTGGCCGGGCGCGGTGACCCTGCTGCCGGCCATGCCGACGTGGGGACTGGTGTTGATCGCCTTGGGTGGTCTGTGGTTGTGCCTGTGGCGGCGGCGCTGGCGATTGTGGGGAGCCTTGGGGGTCGCCGCCGGACTGATGACCTTGGGGCTGATCCGGCCGCCGGACGTGCTCGTCGATGGCCGCGGCAAGCTGCTGGCAGTGCGCACGGCGGACGGCGGCCTGGCCGTTTCGTCCATGCGGGCCGCCGGTTTCAGCCGCCAGGTCTGGCACCGCCGGGCCGGGCGGGAGGACTCGCCCCTGGTTTGGCCGCGCCACGGGCTGAGCCGAGACGGGCGCTTGTCGTGCGACGGATTGGGCTGCATTTACCGGACGCGGGGTCTGACGGTGGCCTTGGTCGGCCATCCGGCCGCCTTGGCCGACGATTTGCCGCGTCGCCAACGTGGTCGTCAGCACCGTACCGGTGCGGCGGCCCTGCCCCTCTGCCAAGAGGGTCATCGACCGCTTCGACCTGTGGC
>DUZD01000003.1 GCA_013349695.1 Rhodospirillaceae bacterium | reverse complement strand
CGATCAACCATGATTTTGGATTGGTCGCCTCTTCCTTATGACGCTCAAAGAACCGTCGCCAACCCAGATAGCTGTCCAGGTATCTGGTCGCCACTCCGTTGAACCTTTGCACCCATCCCTTCAGCCGGCTGTCGTAGGCATTGACGTTCTAGTGGCCCGCGTCAGCCAAATTGCACCCCTACGACGGTCTTGCGAGGTTTCCGGCTAGGAGCGCGTTGCGCCGTGGTGTCTGTGCACCACAAGCGGCACGCGACGACGTCTGGAAGCCTCGCAAGACCGCCCGAAGGGTCGCTTTTCCCGTCCCCTCGGGGCGTCGGGAACGCTTGACGATGTCCCTGCATCGCCTGCGCGCCCCCTTCTGCCGAGGAAACGGGAAAAGCGATCGTAGGGGTGCAATTTGGCTGACGCGGGCCACTAGATATGGAAAATCCGCTCCTTCACTCCGACGTCCGCTTTGATGTTCAGGGCTATTTGGCGATCCAACTTCGAATGCAGTTGCGGCGAGCGGATGTTTCGACTTCGCAACGAACCCGTCGGACGGCGACCCAGACCATCGATCGACTGGCCGCCGAAGCAAAGGACTTGCGCTTGGCGCCCCCGGGCATCGCCCTCTCGCCCATAACGGTTCGCCAGGCGGACGATGACATTTCCCATCGAGAATTTCGCTCGCTATACTCAACGAAAACGCATTCCGATATTCGGGGGAAGGGATGCCCAGAGTCTTTCTCTCTCACTCCAGCAGCGACAAGTTGCTCGTCACGCGCCTCGCCGATGATCTGAAGGCGGAAGGCATCGGCGTTTGGCTCGACGACGACGAAATTCTGCCGGGCGATTCCATCGCGCAAAACATCCAATTGGGGCTCGATGACTCGGACCTTCTCGTTCTTGTGCTGTCCCGGAAAAGTGTCCGGTCGGGCTGGGTGGAGAAGGAGTGGCAGGCCCATATCGCGGACGAGGCCACCAGCCGGAAGGTTCACATCGTCCCGGTCCTGATCGAGGACTGCGACATTCCGCGATTGCTGCGCGACAAAAGCCACGCCGATTTCAGGGACGACTACGACGCCGGGCTGACGAAGCTGCTGACGGCCATACGGAAGCATGTGGGCGCGCCCACCGCTGGGGCGCGCATCCGTCGCCCGCCCTATCACGCCCGCCTCGTGGTCGAGAGCAAGGACGGCGCGCCGATGGGCCGCTGGCACGCACCGCCATTCGAGCTTGCCCTGCCCCTCGACGGCAAGGGCCTGGAGGAGCTTCGTTGGTACCTGGAAACCTACCCGCAGTTTCCCGGCGCCGGCGACCGGGTGCGCGCCAAGGGTTTGGAGTCCTGTCTTTCACGATGGGGCGGGGAACTATTCGAGGCCCTGTTCGACAACCGAACCGGTGGGGAGGTTCATGGCGACCTGGCCAAGGCCGTCGCCCACGGCCGGCCGGTGCTGCTGACGCTGGCCAGCGACGACGCCGAGGTCCTCGGCCAGCCCTGGGAGATGCTGCGCGACGCCGAGGACCGCCCATTGACCTTCCAGGGGGTAAGCCTCCGCCGCCAGCTTCGCGAGTCCGGCGAGACCCGAACACCCGAGCTTGGCCTGCCGCTCCGGGTTCTGTCGATCGTCAGCCGGCCCACCGACACCGGATTCCTCGACCCGCGCGACAGCATCGCGCCCATGCTCGACGCCCTCGAGGCCCTGGGTCCCGGCCAGCTTGATCTCGAATTCTGCGAGCCGCCCACCTTCGGACAGCTCGAGAAGCAGGTTTCCGAGGCGCGCAAGAACGGCAAGCCCTTCCATATCGTCCATTTCGACGGCCACGGCACCTATCTGCCGAGGACCGGCGTCGGCGCCCTGGCCTTCGAGGACGGCGCGGCCACTACCGACCTGATCGCGGGACCCCGCCTCGGCGACCTGATGGTGAGACAGGGCGTGCCGCTGGTGCTGCTGGAGGCTTGCCGTAGCGCCGACCTCGCCGACCGGCCGGTGTTCGGCTCGGTGGCGCCGGCCCTGCTCAACAGCGGCGTCGGGAGCGTCGTCGCCTTCAGCCATTCGGTGCACGTGGAGGCGGCGCGCCTGCTGGTCGAGCGCTTCTATGGCGAGTTGGCCGCCGGCATGAGTGTCGGCGAGGCCCTCGCCGAGGCCCGCCGGGCCTTGCACGCAAACCGGGCGCGCTGGCTGCACCTGGGACCCGAGGCCGAGACGGTGAACCTGGACGACTGGTTCATTCCCCAGCTTTACCAAGTGGGAGACGACCCGGCGCTGACCGCCGGCGCGGCGGCGGAACCGGAAAGGGAGTGGGCGCGGACCGGCGTGGCGGCAAGGCTTCACGGATTTCCGCCGCCGCCGGTGTACCGCTTCCACGGACGGGCTCGGGAACTGCTGGCCCTGGAGCGGCAATTCCGCGACCATCCCGCCGTGCTGCTCCACGCCATGGGGGGCATGGGCAAGACGGCCCTGGCGCGGGAAGCGGCGGCGTGGTGGCTGCGCGCCGGCCGCTTCGAGGCGGCGGTGTTCGTCAGCTTCGAACAATGGGCGGGGGCGGACCAGGTGGCCCAGCGGATCGGCGCCGCCCTCGGGGACGAAGGCTTCGCGGCGCTGCCGCAAGAGGAGCAATGGCGCCAGGCGGTGGCGCTGTTCAGGACCCGCCGGGTCTTGCTGGTCTGGGACAACTTCGAATCCACCCTGCCGGCGTTCCAGGAAGGGGAAGAGGCGGCGGACGGCGGCACGGACGGCCTGGGCGTCTACACGGCCGAGGCGCGCCAAGGGCTGGCGCGGCTCTACCGGGACCTCACCGACGGCGCCCCCCTCGGCCGCTTGCTGGTGACCTGCCGTCCGGAGGAAACAGAGCTCCCCGCCATCAAGGAGGTGGCCCTGGAGGGCCTCGCCCGCCCCGACAGCCTGCACCTGCTGGCCGCCGTGCTCGACGCCAAGTCCATCGACACCGGCCGCCCGGGCTACGAGCGGGAACGGGTGGAACGGCTACTCGACGCCCTCGCCGACCATCCCCTCTCCATCGCCCTGGTCGCCCCCCATTTGAAGGCGCGGACGCCGGACCGAATCCGCGAAGAGTTCGGCGAACCGCTGGAGGAATTCGCCGACGCGGCGGCGGCGGAGGGCCGCAACAGGTCGCTGCTTGCCTCGCTCGCCTTCTCCAAACGCCGGCTCAGCGAGGCCGCCCAGGCGGCGCTGCCCTATCTCGCTTGGTTCCGGGGCGGTGTGTTCGAAGGGTTGTTCATCATTTTCGCGGAGTTGGACCCGGAGGCGTGGGAAGCGACGCGGGCGGAACTGGTGGCGACGGCCTTGGTGCGGGTGGAGACCGTCGAGGTTTTTTCGACCCCCTTTCTGCGCTTCCATCCGACCCTGCCCCACGCCGCCCGGGCGGCCGACGTTGCGGACCCGGAGGCCACCGAGAAGCGCTTCATCGGAGTCTACCTCGCCGATATGCGGGCGACCGACAAGGCGCTCCGGGGCGGCCAGCCCGCCGCCGCGATGCTGAGCATGAGCCTGGAGGAAGCCAACTACCGCGCCGCCATCCGCCGGGCCTTCCGGCGTGGCGGCCGGTCCGAGGGTCAGGCGTTGGCCGGCACGTTGCGGACATTCCTGCAAATGGCCGGGCGGCCTCGCGAACGGGACGAAGTGGTGGCCTGGGTGCGGGAGCGGATGCCGGTGGACGAGACGCTGGACGGGGCCGCCTGCGCGGCGATTCGGGACCATGCCTGGAGCCGCTTCACCCAGGGCCATGGGGACGAGGCCATCGCCACCCTGGAGGATCTGATTCGCAGGCTCGCGGACGAAGGCCTGGCGGACAGCGCGGATCCGGCGTTACAGTTGGCGCTGAGCCAACTTTATCTGGGCCGGTTGCTTGACTCCCATGGCCGCCCGGACCGGGCGCTCGAGCCGCTCGGGAGGGCCATCGCCCAATTCGAAGGCCTCGGCGAGGCCCAGCGCGGCAATCTCGCGGCCGCCCTGGGCGACCTCGCCAACGCGCTGATGGAATTGGGGCGCTTCGATGAAGCCCTGGAGGCTTCCGAGCGCGGCCTCGCCATCAGACGCGACCTCGGCCACGACCGGGAGGTGGCTGCCGGTCTGGGACGAGCAGCCACCATCCTGACAAGGCTGCAGCGTTACGCGGAGGCCGATGCCCGCTACACCGAGGCGCTTGCCGCCGCCCGGGACGCGGGCGACCTCGAACTACAGGGGACGTTCCTTCAGCACCAGGGAATCTTGCACGGCGCGCAGGGTCGCTTCGACCGCGCCGTCGCGCTCTACCAGCAGGCGCTGGAGTTCTTCCGTCGGGCCGACGATGCGGGTGGAGAGATGCAAACCGCCGACTTGCTGGCCAACGCGGAGGCGCAACGCGGACAGCTTGATGTGGCGGAGGCCTGGTATGGGCGCGCACGGGAACTGGCGAAGCGCCTCAATGACCGGCGGCAACTGGCCGCCAACGCCCACAATGTCGGCATACTTCACCAGAATCGCGCCGAGCAGACAAAGGACCCTGGGGAGCGCGAGGCCTGGCTTCGCCGGGCGGTCGACTCCATAAGGGAAAGCTTGGCGATAGTGCTGGAAATGAACGACCGCCCCGGCGCGGCGAAATCCCATTTTCAACTCGGCGTTCTCCACCGCATGCTGGGCGAACTGGACGAGGCCGAGCGGAACGCCCGCGAATCGCTCGCCATCTGCGAATCGCTCCGCCTCCCCGACGTATACATGGACTACGGCAACCTCGCCAAGATCGCCCGCGCCCGGGGCGACACCGCCGCCGCCGCCGAATGGCAAGCCAAGCATGACACCAAGGTCGAGGAGATCGGGCGGCTACGCCGGGGTGGCGGCGAGGACGGGGCCGTGCCCGACGACCTGGTGAAAGCGATCCTGGCCCTCGCCCAGGCGGCCTTCCAGGCCCGTGGCGGCGGCGCCCTGCCGCCCGACGCGGCCGAGGCCCTCGCCCGACTGGCGGACTACCCGGCGCCCCTGGACGCCGTCGGCGCCTTCCTCCGCGCCGTCGCCGACGGCAAGCCCCCGCCCCCGGTTCCCGGCGCCCTGCCGGCGAAGCTCCGGGAAATCCTCGACGCCCTGGCCGAGTCCATCCGCGACGGCGACCCAGACCGTTGATCAGTTGGCCGCCGACCTTAAGTGACCGTAACAGAATAAATGAATCACCATCCTCCCTTCCGTCGTCATGGCCGGACTTGATTCGGCCATCCACGGGTCCCGCGCTCGGCATCGACCGCGTGGATACCCGGCTCAAGGCCGGGCATGACGACGGAAGTGAAGTGACACGGTTATTTTGTGACGAGCCCTTAGTTACTCGATCATTGAATCAGTGGAGGACGACTTCGTCAACGGGCTGCCAGCCCGCTCAGATTCGCCAGGCCGAATGGATGGCGGCGATGCCGCCGGAAAGGTTGCACACCTCGACCCGATCCAGGCCGGCCTCGGCGATCATCGCGGCGAAGGCCTCCTGCGGCGGGAAACGGCGAATGCTTTCCGCCAAATAGACGTAGGCCTCGCGGTCGCCCGCCACCGCCTGTCCCAGGGCCGGCAGCATGCGGAAGGAATAGGCGTCGTAAAGCCGGCCCAGGAGCGGCAGCGCCACCCGGCTGAATTCCAGGCAAAGGAACCGCCCGCCGGGCCCGAGCACCCGCCTCGCCTCCCGCAAGACCCGTTCCACGCGGGTGACGTTGCGGATGCAAAACGCCGTCGTGTAGGCGTCCACGCAGCCGTCTTCCACGGGCAGGCGCTCGGCGTCGCCCGAAACCCAGGAGATGCCATCCAACAGCCCCCGGTCGATGGCGCGGCCGCGGCCGACGGCGAGCATCTCCTTGTTGACGTCCAAGACGGTGACATGGCCGCCGCCGCGCTTCCGAAAGCGAATGGCGATATCGCCGGTGCCGCCGCCGACGTCAAGGAGCCGCATTCGCGGACGCGGATGCAGCCGGTCCATCAGGGCCGCCTTCCACAGACGGTGGATGCCCAAGCTCATCAGGTCGTTCATCAGGTCGTAGCGCGGCGCGACGCTGTCGAAAACGGCGCCCACCAGCGACGCCTTTTCGTCCTCGGCGACGCTCTTGAATCCGAAATGGGTGGTCGCGCCCGCATGTTGCCGGCGCTGGGGCGGAGACTTGATCTTACGGGGTCGGGACATGGCGGCGAACCATAGCCTAAGCCGGTCCCATGCGCTACCTTGAACCGATGCCCGAGCTGCCCGAAGTCGAAACCGTCCGACTGGGCCTTGTCCCCGTCCTCGAGGGCAAGTTGTTGCGCCGCGTCCTTCAACGGCGCGCCGATCTCAGGTTTCCCCTGCCGGCCGGCTTCGTCCGGCGTTTGACCGGGCGCCGCGTCCTCGCCCTGGGGCGGCGGGGCAAGTTCATTCTCGCCACCCTGGACGACGGCTGGGTGTTGATCATGCATCTCGGCATGTCGGGCCACTTCAAGGTCTTCGAGAAACCACCGGCGGCGGCGGACGTTCACGATCACGTGACCTTCGAGACCGACGCCGCCGCCACCATCCGCTTCTCGGATCCCCGGCGCTTCGGTTTCATGGATTTGGTTCCCGAACCGGAGCTCGCCTTGCATCCCTTGCTCTCCGGCCTCGGCCCGGAGCCATTGAGCGCCGATTTCGGCGCGGCTTGGTTGGAATCGCGCCTCAATGGGCGGAAAGCCCCCATCAAGACGGCGATCATGGATCAGGCCGTGGTCGCCGGGATGGGAAATATCTATGCCTCGGAAAGCCTCCATAGAGCCGGCATATCGCCGAAGAGAAAGGCGGCGTCGGTCAAGGGCCGGCGGGCCCGGCGCCTCGCCGCCGCCATCCGCGAGGTGCTGGCGGAAGCCATCGAGGCCGGCGGCTCGAGCCTTCGCGATCACCGCTTGCCCGACGGCGGGTTCGGCTATTTCCAACACCGTTTCGCCGTCTATGGACGCCAAGGCCTGGCCTGCCCCGGATGCGATTGCGAGATCGCAAAAACGGCCGGCGTCAGGCGGATCGTTCAGGCGGGACGGGCAACTTTTTATTGTTCATCTCGCCAGCGGTGATTAAATAGCAATCTTATGTCCCGTTCGTTGCGTCGGTTTACGTTTCTGGCCGCCGTCCTCTTCACTGTCCAGATGGGCTGTTGGGGACTGGCGGCGGCCGACCGCGATGGCGTCGCCTTCGTCAGCGGCATCGAGGACCTGCCGCTGATGGACGGCTTGCGCGAGGCTGAAGAGGAAAGCATGGTCTTCGACACGGTGGCGGGCCGGATTGTCGAATCCTACGCTTCCGGCGCCGTGACGCGGCGGCAAGTTCTGGAATTCTACGCCTCGACCCTGCCGCAACTGGGCTGGCGGCGACGCGGCGAAACCACCTTTCAGCGGGAAAACGAGATCCTGAAACTGGAATTTTCCACCGCCGCCGCGAAACCGGCCCTGACGGTGCGGTTCGCGCTGTCGCCGGCAAACGCCGCCGCCGCCCGATAGAGCATTTCCGGTTCACATGCGTTCACCTGAAATGCTCTATCTATTTGTTTTAAACGCAAATGCGTCGTCGCGGATGAGTCCATCCGCTCGGGATTTGCGCTAGCGTCTTGGTCTTGAAGGAGGGGTCAGTTGGCACACGAGAACATCATTGTCGAGAAAAGAGGCCGCGTCGGCCTGATCACGCTCAACCGCCCGAAAGCGATGAACGCGCTTAACGTCGCCTTGATCGGGGAACTTAAGCTGGCCCTCGACGAATTCGAGGACGACGACGAAATCGGCGCCATCGTCATTACCGGTTCGGATAAGGTTTTCGCCGCCGGCGCCGACATCAAGGAGATCAGGGACAAGTCCTTTATCGAGGCCTACAGCGAGGATTTCATTAGCAAGGACTGGGAACGCATCGCCACGTGCCGCAAGCCGGTGATCGCCGCCGTCGCCGGCTACGCCTTGGGCGGCGGTTGTGAAATCGCCATGATGTGCGATTTCATTCTCGCCGCCGACAACGCCAAGTTCAGCCAGCCGGAAATCACCATCGGCACGATCCCCGGGGCGGGGGGAACCCAGCGTCTGACCCGTTTGGTCGGCAAGTCGAAGGCGATGGAGATGATTCTCACCGGCCGTATCATGGAGGCCGTGGAAGCCGAGAGCTCCGGTTTGGTCAGCCGCGTCGTCGCCGGCAATCTGGTGGACGAGGCGGTGAAGACGGCCGATGCCATCGCCGAGATGTCCAGGCCAACCGTCATGATGGCAAAAGAAGCGGTATTGCGGTCCCAGGAAACCCCTCTTGCCGAAGGTATCCGTTACGAAAGGCGCCTGTTTCACGCCACCTTCGCCACCGATGACCAGAAGGAAGGCATGGCCGCCTTTGCCGAAAAGCGCCAGCCCAAATTCACCGACAAATAGGCCAAACCGGAACCGAACGTCCAGGCCGATGAACCCTTTCGTGCCTCGGGGCAAGGAGCAGTTGATCCGACCGGATTTTGGTGGGAGAATCCGACTCTAATCTCGCTGGAATACGTAAGGGGGCATGATGCGTCGCATCGCCTTAGGGCACGTAACAAAAAAACTGCTTCGTTTATGCGGGCAGGAAGGAGTAGTTCCATTGGCCATGGAATTCGGCGCGTCGGATGTTGAGGGCAGTCATTTCATCATCGCTGACGGCGACACCTTTGGGATAGGCGTTATGGTCCACATCGCAATAGACCTTGAGTCCCGTGTTTGTCGTGGTCGCGCCGATCAGGTTGACAATGGTGGCGAGCGTCCGCAACGGCTTGCCACGCCAGTTTTGGCTGATGAACGAAAACAGGCGGTGTTCGATGCGGTTCCATTTGCTGGTGCCGGGCGGCAGATAGCAAACCATGATCTCAAGCCCCAATTCGGAGGCGAGCTTTTGCAGTTCGACCTTCCATAGCCGGACCCGGGCTCCGTTGGAGCCGCCGTAGGGCGCCACCTTGCCAAGCTTCTTGTCGGCGAAGTCATGCACGTTGACCTCTTCGGGCTTGCCTTGCGGTCGCCACTCGCGCCCGCCGTTCTTGAAGTCGCCCACCAGTTCCTTCTTCTTCGTGTCCACCGAGATCACCGGCTGCCCGGCGGCCAGGAAATCCGTTACCCGGCCGTTGATGTGCTCGAATTGGCCGTCCCGGTCGGGATGATGGGTTCCTTCTCGCCTCTTCACGTTCGCCTGAAGAGTGTAGCCTAGCCGATCAAGGAGCCGCCCCACCAGTTGGTGGCTGACCGAAAAACCAAGCTCCCTCAAGCCGTTCGCAAGGTGCCGATAGCTTTTTGAAACCCAAGGCAACGGCCTTTCCGGATCGCCGCGCGTGGCTGGCGCGACAAGGCTCTCAAGGGCTCCCAGCAAACTCGGTTGCTTCTCCGTCTCCAGCTTGCGGCCACCGCCGCGACGCCGAACCCGCCCTTCCCCGAGCGACTCCGTCTTGCCGTCAAGTTCATCAAGACCGCGCCCGATCGTCGAGCGGGCAATCCCTGTGATCTCGCATACCAGCTTGATCTCGCCCCATCCCACCGTCCGCGCCTCCGCGGCGGCAAAGAGCCGCCGTGCCTTCTCGTCAAGGTGCGGATAAAGCGCCTCGTAACGATACCTGATGCCTTCCGTGTCCTGCATATACCAAATATAGTGCATACCCGAAGGATGCGGAACCCCTCACCGACAGACCGAGGCAATACGATTCAATTGTTTTGTTACGTGCCCTAAAAGAAATTAAGGGAGGCGGCAAATGACGACCAATAGAATAGCGTGCAGTCGGGGGACAGCGATCGGCACCGCTTGGCGAAATGGGGACGGAGGAAACAGGAAATTAGTATGCTGTCACCGAATTAACCTCGTGTCTTGCCCGGCACGCCCTGGATGGTAGAGTACTCGAAATGTAGCTCCTCGCCCGGATGGACCAGGGGATGGGCGGCCCGCGCCGCTTGCGCCACCTCGGCGAAGCCGCTCAGGATCAATTTCAACTTGCCCGGATAGGTGGCGATGTCGCCGATCGCGAAAATGCCCGGCTTGTTGGTGGCGCCGGTCGCCGGGTCGACGGCGATCAAGCCGCCGTTCAGGTCGAGCTCCCAATCGACGATCGGCCCAAGGTTCTGCGACAGGCCGAAAAAGGCCAACAGCGCGTCCGCCTCCAGGCGTCTTTCGTTTCCGTCCAGGTCGCGGGCGAGCACCGCCTTCAAACTGTCGCCATCGCCCTCGATGGCGGCCAGTTGAAAGGGGATCACCAGATCGACGGCGCCGCCGTCGGCCAGCTTTTGCAGCTTCTCGGCGCTGGCCGGCGCGGCGCGGAACTTGGCCCGCCGATGGACCACGGAAACCTTCGCCGCCAGCCCAGAGAGCGATATCGCCCAGTCCACCGCCGAATCGCCGCCGCCGGCGATGACTACTTTTTTTCCCCGGAAATCCTCGCGGTTTTTGACCAGGTAGTGGATGCTTTTGCCCTCGAACCGCTCGATGCCTTGAAGCGGCGGCCGCTTCGGGCCAAACGCCCCGACCCCGGCGGCGACGAACACCACCCGGGCGTCGATCGAAACGCCCCGCGAGGTTTCCAGCAACCAGCGCCCCCGTTCCCCTTGCGCCAGCTTCACCACCTGCTGGCCCAGATGATAGACGGGATCGAACGGCGCCGCCTGCCGTTCCAGCTTCATCACCAGATCGCCGGCCAGAATCTCGGGATGGCCGGGAATGTCGAAAATGGGCTTCTCCGGATAGAGGGCCTGGCATTGGCCGCCGACCGCCTCCAGCACGTCGATGACGTGACAGCGCATGTTCATCATGCCGCATTCGAAAACGGCGAACAAACCGGCGGGGCCGGCGCCGATAATCGCCACATCGGTGCTTTCGGGCGTTTTGACCATGGAAACTCGCCGACCCGCGGGGTTATTATTGGCGTGCTGTTCAGCAGCTTGGCGAACGACTGTCGTACGCCCCCACATTGTGGCCTGTTTGCGAGCCGATGGAAAGACGGGACATGCCCGAGGCCCAATCAACGGACCATTCCGTCGTCATCGGCCTGGCCTCGGAGGCGGCGACGGCCGCCCTCGCCGGAGCCTTGGCCAGGCTGGCGCGGGCCGGCGACGTTTTCGCGCTGGCCGGCGAGCTCGGCGCCGGCAAGACCGTCTTCGCCCGCGCTTTCATCAACGCGCTGGCGCCAAACCCCGAGGAAATCCCCAGCCCGACGTTCACTTTGGTCCAGGCCTATGATCTGGACTGGGTCACCGTCCATCACTTCGACCTGTTCCGCTTGGCCGGGCCGGACGAGGCTTTCGAGCTGGGAATCGAGGAGGCCTTCGCGGGCGGCATTTCGCTGATCGAATGGCCGGAACGGCTGGGCCGGCTCCTGCCCGGCGACCATTGTTGGCTGTCGCTGGCGCACGGCGGCGACGCCAATAGCCGCCGGGCGACGCTCACCGGCCGCGGCAACTGGGCGAGGTGGCTGAAGGAAGCGGACATCGATGTCTGATCGCGCCGCGTCGATCGACGCATTCCTCAAGCGCGCCTGCTGGGACGAGGCGGAACGTTCGACTTTGGCGGGGGACGCTTCGTTTCGCCGCTATTATCGTTTGCGCGATGGCCGGCGGCGGGCGGTGTTGATGGACGCGCCGCCGCCGCGAGAGAACGTCCGCCCCTTCGTCGCCGTGGCCCGTCATTTGCTAAGACTGGGATTGAGCGCGCCCGCTATCCTCGCCTTCGATGAAACGGCCGGCCTGCTGCTGCTCGAAGACCTGGGCGACGACACCTATACCTCCTTGCTCGCCGCCGGCGGCGACGAGGAAACCCTTTACGCCCTCGCCGTCGACCTGCTGATCGGCCTGCACGGCCGGCCGGCGGCGGTGCCGTCCGGCCTCCCCGCCTACGACGACGAAACGCTTCTTTGCGAGGCCGCTTGGCTCACCGATTGGTACCTGCCACGGGCGACGGGGACGGTGACGCCCGAGCCCGTCCGGCAAAGCTACATCGACGCCTGGCTCGGCCTTTTCCCCCTCGTCCACGCCCAGCCCCGGACCCTGGTGCTGAGAGATTATCATGTCGACAATCTGATCTGGCTGCCGGATAGGCCCGGTATCAAGGCCTGCGGTCTTTTGGATTTTCAGGACGCGGTGGCGGGAGCCGCCGCTTACGACCTTATGTCTCTCCTGGAGGACGCCCGCCGGGACATCGACGATAGACTGGCGAGGACGATGCTGGACCGCTACCATGCCGCTTTCCCCGACCGGGACCGGCAAGCCTTCGAGACCGTTTACGCCATTCTTGGCGCCCAGAGACATGCGAAAGTGATCGGTATTTTCACCCGCCTATCGGTCCGCGACGGCAAGTCCGGCTATCTTGTTCATATTCCCAGGGTGTGGCGGCTGTTGGCGCGGTCCCTCGAACACCCGTTCCTCGCCCCCGTCGCCGCTTGGTTCGAAAAACACGTTCCGCAAGAGATGAGAGCCCTGCCCCGCGAGGAAACGGTCCAATGACAAGAAAAACAAGCCCCGGCAAGCGCCCGGCCGGAGACAGCGCCGCCGGTGCCCCGCGCCGGGCGATGGTGCTGGCCGCCGGACTCGGTAAGCGCATGCGTCCAATCACTCACCGCCTGCCGAAACCGCTGGTCAAGGTGGGGGAAAAGGCCTTGCTCGACTGGACCCTTGACCGCCTGGAGGAAGCGAGCGTGGAAACGGTGGTGTTCAATCTCCATCACCTGGGCCACCTGATCGAGCAGCATTTGGGAAGACGCCAGCGCCGGCCAAGGAAAGGCCGCCGCCCGGAGCTCTTGTTTTCATCCGAGGACGAGCTTCTCGATACCGGGGGCGGCGTAGCCAAGGCCCTGCCTCTCTTGGGCGCGGAGCCGTTCTACGCCGTCAACGCCGACATCTTGTGGCTGAACGGCACGCAAAGCACGCTCGCCCGCATGGCCGCCGGCTGGGACCATCGACGCATGGACGCCTTGCTGCTGCTCCATTCGACGGTGGACGCATACGGCTACCAGGGTCGGGGGGATTTCTGCGTCGATCCGGCGGGGCTGCTCGCCCGCCGCGCCGAATCCGAGGTCTCGCCTTTTCTGTTTACCGGCCTGCAAATCCTCCATCCACGGCTGTTCAACGAGGCGCCGGAGGGCGCCTTTTCCCTCAACCTGCTTTACGATCGGGCCATCGAGGCGGAAAGGCTCCACGGCATCATCCATGACGGGGAATGGTTCAATATCGGCACCCCGGAAGGTCTAGCCGAAGCCGAAGCCTACATCCGGGTCCGCTACGCCGGAAACAGACGCCGATGAACGACAGGACTCCACCCGAAGTTTACAACATCGGCGCCGGGATTCCTTTCGTTGACGCCCTGGCGGCGGGAATTTTGGCCAAAACCGGCGGCGAGGCGAGTGCCGCGGCCACTGTGACGGTGCTGTTACCGACCCGGCGCGCCTGCCGTGCCCTGCGCGAGGCTTTCCTGCGCCTTTCCGGCGGGCGGCCGCTGCTTTTGCCGAGGCTGACGCCGCTGGGCGATATCGACGAAGAGGAACTGGCTTTCGCAAGCTGGCGGGAAACGGCAATGAACGGCGGCGGCATCGAAGCAAAACCGGCCGTTTCCGGTCTCAAACGGCTGCTGTTGCTGACCAGGCTGATCCTGGCCAAGGATAAAGGGCAAACGACACCGGACCAGGCGGCGCGGCTGGCCGGTGAACTGGCGCGGCTTGTCGACCAGGTCCATACCGAGCGCCTCGGCTTCGACGGGCTCGAGGGCCTGGTTTCCGGCGACTTCGCCGTTCACTGGCAAGTGACACTGGATTTCCTCAAGATTGTCACCGACAACTGGCCCGCCATCCTGGAGCGGGAGGGTTCCGTCGACCCGGCGACCCGCCGCGATTTGCTTCTGCGGGGGCAGGCGGAAGCTTGGGCAAACCAGCCTCCCGCCGGTCCCGTCATCGCCGCCGGCTCCACCGGTTCCATTCCCGCCACCGCCGACCTCCTGAAGGTCGTCGCCCACCTGCCAAGAGGATGCGTGGTTCTGCCCGGCCTCTACCGGCGGGCCTCGCCCGATGCCTGGGAGGTTCTGGAGCCGTCCCATCCCCAGTATGGCTTGGCCAGTTTGTTGCGGCATCTCGGCGTCACTCCCGGGCAAGTGAAGGAATGGCCGGCCGCCGGCATCGCGGCGACGGCACCGGCGCGCCAAGCGTTGATTTACGGCGCCGTGGAACCCGCCGCCGTTTGTCGGCAACCGGCGAAGCGCATGGACGAAAACGCCCTGGCCGGCGTCACTCATATCGACTGCCCCGGCCCGCGGGAAGAAGCCGCGGTCATCGCCTTGATCATGCGCCGGGTCCTCGAAAAGGAGACCCGGACCGCCGCCTTGGTGACACCGGACCGGGGTCTGGCCCGGCGGGTCGCCGCCGAGCTCAGGCGCTGGCGGGTGGAGGTCGACGATTCCGCCGGCCGTCCCCTGGCGCGGACGCCGCCGGGAGCTTTCCTCCGGCTCACCGCCCGCATGGCCGCCGAAAACCTGGCGCCGGTGGCCCTGCTTGGCGCCTGCAAACACCCCCTGGCGGCGGCCGGCCGAAACCCCGCTCTTTTCCGCGCCCAGGTTCGCCGCCTGGAAATCGCCGCCTTGCGCGGGCCGCGTCCAGCGGCGGGAATCAAAGGACTTGGCGCCGCGCTAAGACCCAAAGAGCGCAAGGAACTGAAGGGTTTCCTCAAAACACTTGGCGCCGCCGTGGCCCCCCTGGCGAAAGCGATGAAACGCAAAAGCGTCCCCTTCGACGATCTTTTGCGGCTGCATGTGGAAATGGCCGAGGCAATGGCGGCTTCGGACGTAGCGGACGGCGGCGAACGGCTTTGGGCCGGAGAGGCCGGTGAAGCCGCCGCCGCCTTCGTCGCCGAATTGAACGAAGCCGGCGGCGTTCTTGCCCGCATCGAGGGCGGCCAGTATCCGGCGTTGCTCGATTCGTTGATGGCCGGACGGGTCGTCAGGCCTCGTTACGGCCGGCATCCCCGGCTGCACATTTGGGGACTGCTGGAGGCGCGGCTGCAACAAGCCGATACCCTCATCCTGGGCGGCCTCAACGAGGGCACTTGGCCGCCCGAGGCGACCGCCAATCCGTGGATGAGCCGGCCCATGCTGAAGGCCTTCGGCCTGCCGCCGCCGGAACGGCGCGTCGGCCTCGCCGCCCACGACTTCGCCCAGGCTTTTTGCGCCCCGAACGTGGTGCTGACCCGCGCCACCCGCGTCGAGGGCACGCCGACGGTGCCGTCGCGCTGGCTCCTCAGGCTGCAAACACAGCTCCGCGGCTCAGGATTGGAAAACGCCCTCAAGCCGGACCTCGAATGGCTGCAATGGGTGTCCAGGCTGGATGCCTCCGAAAAACCGGGCGCGATCCCGCCGCCGGCCCCGACGCCGCCGGTCGCCGCCCGTCCCCGCCAGTTGTCCGTCAGCCGCGTCGAAACCTGGGTCCGCGATCCCTACGCCATCTACGCCGAACGTATCCTTGGCCTGCGGCCGCTCGATCCCCTCGACGCCGACCCCGGCGCCGCCGAAAGGGGCAGTGTTATCCACAAGGCCTTGGAGCGCTTCATCGCCGCCCATCCCGGAGAGCTTCCCGCCGACCCGGCCGGCGAACTGATCGCCATCGGCCGGCAGGTATTCGAGGAACACCTGGACCGTCCCGGCGTGCGCGCTTTTTGGTGGCCCAGGTTTAAACGCATCGCCCATTGGTTCGTCGACTTCGAACGCGGCCGCCGCGGCGGGGGACAAATGACCGCCGCCACCGAGGTCAACGGCCGGCTCGCGCTGGCCGGCCCGGCGGGAGATTTCACCCTCACCGCCCGTGCCGACCGCATCGACCGCCTGAGCGGCGGCGGTTTGGCAATCATCGACTACAAGACCGGACAAACACCGACGTCGCCGCAGGTGGAATGCGGCTTGGCGCCGCAGCTGCCTCTGGAGGCGGCGATAGCCGGAGATGGCGGTTTCGAGGGCATCGGCGGCGAAAAAATCGACCAACTCATTTATTTGCGCCTGTCGGGCGGCCGGCCGGCGGGTGAGATGAAGGTACTCAAACTGGACGCCGCCGAGGCCGCCGACAAGGCCATTAGCGGACTGCTAAAACGCATTGCCGCCTTCGATGAACCCGAGATGCCTTACCGGTCGCGGCCGGTTCCGATGTTCGAAAGCCAATACGGCGATTACGACCATCTCGCCCGGGTCAAGGAATGGGCGGCGGCAATCGGAGAAGGGAAGTGAACGGCGCCCAAAACCACCGGGTCCCGCATGGGCAGATGACCGCCGCCGACCCGACGCATTCGGCATGGGTCTCGGCCAACGCCGGAACCGGCAAGACCCGCGTGCTGATCGACCGTATCTCGCGGCTGCTGTTGGCGGGCACGAAGGCGGAACGAATCCTTTGCCTGACGTTCACCAAGGCGGCGGCGGCGGAGATGGCCAACCGTTTGAGCAGCCAGTTGGGCGATTGGGCGGTGATGGCCGAGGGCGAACTTGCCGAAACGTTGCGCCGACTGCTGGCCCGGCATCCTGGCGGCGAAACCCTCGCCAAGGCTCGGCGCCTATTCGCCGAAACCCTGGAAACGCCCGGCGGGCTCGGCATCCGCACCATCCACTCGTTTTGCGAATCCCTGCTTGCCCGCTTCCCCCTGGAGGCCGGCGTCGCGCCTCATTTCTCGGTCATCGACGAGCGCACGGCGGCGGAACTTCGCATTGAGGTGAGGGACCGGGTGCTGGCCCGGTCTTTCGACGGCGACAGCCATCGCCTCGGCGCGGCGTTGGAGCATCTGGCCGGGCAGGTGGACGAAAACGGGTTCGCCGATCTGATGCGGGAACTGGACGCCAACCGCGGCCGCCTGCGCGGTCTTTTGCGCCAGCACGGCGGCCGCGCGGGACTGCTCCGGGCGGCGCGCGCCGCCCTCGGCTTGGACCCGGACGACAGCAGGGAAACGGTCCTCGCCGCCGCCGCGGCGGCTGGCCATGACGAGGACCTTCGCCGCGCCTCGGCGGCGCTGGATCACGGAACGGCGAAAGACCGGGAGCGGGCCGCCGCCATCCGCGCCTGGCTCGATGGCGGAGCGCTACAACGGGCCGCAGGGTTCCTCGAGGCTTACGCCCCGGTTTTCATCAAAAAAACGGACGGCGGCCCTTGCGCCGAGAAAAACCTGATCACCAAAGCCGCCAAGACCGCCGATCCAGGGGCGCTCGGCATCCTCCTTGACGAACAAGCGCGAGTGCTGGCGGTCAAGGACAGGCTGAAGGCGCTGGAGGTCGCCTGCTCGACCGACGCCTTGCTGCATCTGGGCGCCGCCCTTCTCGATTCGTACGAATCCATGAAGGAAGACCGCGCCCTTCTAGATTACGACGACCTGATCGCCAAGGCCCGGGATCTCCTCGCCGCCGAGGGCGGCGCCTCCTGGGTGCATTACAAGCTCGACGGCGGCATCGATCACATACTTGTCGACGAAGCCCAGGATACCAGCCCCGAACAATGGCAGGTCATCGCCGCCATCGCCGGGGAGTTTTTCGCCGGCGAGGGAAGCAGGGAAGGTCCACGCACGGTCTTTGCCGTCGGCGACGAAAAGCAGTCCATTTTCAGCTTCCAGGGCGCCGATCCGGACGAATTCGACCGTATGCGCGCCCATTTCGCCGATCGGGTCGGGGATGCCGGCGGCAAGTGGCGGCCGGTCGATTTGACGCTTTCCTACCGTTCCACTTGGACGGTGCTTAATTTCGTCGACCGAGTGTTCGAGACGGCGGAGGCCCGCGACGGCATGTCCTCCGGCGAGGCTCAGATCCGCCATCTTTCGGCGCGGGACGGCCAGGCCGGCTTGGTCGAGCTGTGGCCGACGCTTAAGCCCGAAGAAGATCCCGCCGCCGATCCGTGGGACGCGCCCCTCGACCAAATGCCCGCCGCCAGCCCGCCGGCCCGGCTGGCCAACCGCATCGCCAGGCGCATCGAGGGATGGCTGCAAAATGAAGAGATCCTGGAATCGACGGGGCGGCCGATCCGTCCGGGCGACATCATGATCCTGGTCCGCACCCGCGGCCGGTTCGCCGAGCAAATGGTCAGTTGCCTCAAGCAACGCCGCATTCCCGTCGCCGGCAGCGACCGCATGGTCCTGACCGGACAATTGGCGGTGATGGACCTGGTGGCGCTCGGCCAGTTCGCGCTGCTGCCGGAGGACGATTTGAACTTAGCCGTCGTCCTGAAAAGCCCTTTTTTCGGTTTCGACGACGAGGCCTTGTTCGATCTCGCATACGGCCGCGCTGGAAGCCTGTGGATGGAGCTGAAAAAAAACCGGGACCAACGCCCCCTTTACGACACCGCTTGCGGAAAACTGGCGGCGATGCTGGAGATGGCGGATTTCACCCCGCCTTTCGAATTTTTCTCCGACCTGTTGGGCCGTGGCGGTGGCCGCCAACGGCTTTTGGCGCGGCTGGGACCCGACGCCGAAGACCCAATTGACGAGTTCCTCGCCCTGGCCCTGGACTTCGAACGCCAACACGTCGCCTCGTTGCAGGGGTTCTTGCACTGGCTCGCCGCCGGCGAGACCGTAATCAAGCGCGACCTCGAGCACGGGCGCGGCGAAGTGCGGGTGATGACCGTCCACGGCGCCAAGGGCCTGCAGTCCAACATCGTTTTCCTGCCCGACACCCGCACCGTGCCCGACTCCAGGCTCGACCCCCGGTTACTGTGGGGAAAAGGGGCGGACTCTTACCTGTTGTGGCCGGTACGCAAGGAAAACGAGGAAGCCCAATGCAGGCGCCTGCGCGAGGAAGCCCGCCGCCGCGTCGTCGGGGAATACCACCGCCTGCTTTACGTCGCCATGACCCGCGCCAAGGACCGCCTTTACATCTGCGGCTGGGATGGCAAGCGGCGCCGCGGTCCGGGTTGCTGGTACGACTTGCTCGAAACCGCCATCGCCGCCGCCAACCCCAACGACGTCGAAACCTTCTTATCGGATAGCGGCGAAACCGGCTGGCGCCTGAGGGACGAGCAAACGGCGCCGCCGGATCAAAGCTCGCCGATGGCGGAAACGGCGGCGGCGGCGAGCGCGTTGCCCGCCTGGGCGCGGCAACCGGCACCGCCAGAGGCCGAACCGCCGCGACCCCTGACCCCGTCGGCGCCGCTAAAAGAGGAACCGCCGGTGATCTCCCCCTTCTCGGACGACGGCGGAGCCAAGTTCAAACGTGGACGCCTTACCCATCGGTTGTTGCAGTGCCTGCCGGATGTGTCCGGCGATTTCCGTTTCGAGGCGGCGCGGACCTATCTGGCCCGCCCCGCCCACGATCTTTCGCTGGAGGAACAGGCGGAAATCGCCGCCGAGGTCCTGGCCATCCTTGGGCATGCCGATTTCGCCGCCCTTTTCGGACCGGGCAGCCGGGCCGAAGTGTCTTTGATCGGCGACGTCTCGGGCACCGTCATCTCGGCGCAAATCGACCGTTTGCTGGTCACCGACAGGGCCGTCAGCGTCATCGACTACAAAACCAACCGATTGCCGCCGGCCGCCGTTGACGAGGTTCCCGCCATCTACCTCGCGCAGATGGCCGCCTACCGCGCGGCGCTTCGGCGCATTTATCCGGACCGGCCGGTGCGGTGCCTCCTGCTGTGGACCGCCAACGCCGACTTGATGGCCCTGCCCGAGCCCCTTTTGGACCGGTATGCGCCTTGACGCAAGGCCGGCGCCTGCCTAAGTTCAAGTCCGTGCATGGGGCGGCGATCCAGTCAAGGAAAATTCCACGTATTTTAAGTTAACATATTGATAGGAAAGAGTTAATGCCGAAACAGGTTACCGATGAGACCTTCGATTCCGAGGTTCTCAAGTCTTCGATGCCAGTCATCGTCGATTTCTGGGCGGAGTGGTGTGGACCCTGCAAACAAATCGCTCCCGTACTCGAGGAGTTGGCCTCGGAGTTGGGCGACAAGGTCACCGTCGCCAAGATCAACATCGACGAAAACCCGATAACTCCGTCCAAGTACGGCGTTCGCGGAATTCCGACCCTGATTCTGTTCAAGGATGGCGAGGTCGCCGCCACCAAGATCGGCGCCTTGCCCAAAAACAAGATGGCCGAATGGATTGAATCGGTGATCTGATCCGGAGCTTGCAATCTCCGCCACCGGAAACGAACCCCCGCCACCCGGCGGGGTTTTCATTTCATGCAAAAAGCCGCAAACGCTCTATCCGTTCTCCCTCAGCACCTCGCCGGCCAGATACAAGGACCCGCAGATCAGCACCCGGGCGGGGCTGGGAAAATGATCGACAAGGCTTTGCAGGGCGGCGCCGATCTCTACCGCGGCGGCGGCGTCGATGCCGAGCCTTGCCGCCGCGGCGGCCGTTTCCTCGGCGCTCAGGCTGCTCTCCCCGCCGGGGATGGCGACGGCGCGAAGGGCGTTTACTTTCCCCGCCAGAGGCTGAAGAAATGCCAGCGGATCCTTGGTTCGCAGCATGCCGAAAATCAAGTGCAAGGGCCGCTCCCGCCAGCGCCGCGCTTGCCGGGCGAGGGCGCGGGCGGCCGCCGCGTTGTGCCCGCCATCCAGCCAAAGCTCCCAGCCATCGGGCAGAATATCGACAAGTGGGCCGCCGGCAAGCCGTTGCAACCGGGCCGGCCATTGCACCGCTTTCATTCCAAGGGCGATGGCGGCATCGGCGACGGCGAAATCCCCGAGTTGGTCTAGGCAGGCCACCGCCAGCCCGGCGTTGCGGACTTGATGCGCCCCGGCCAGCGGCGGCGGCGGCAGACGCCGCGTCTTTCCGCCGCCCGAGAAAACCACGCCGCCGCGGACGAACCACTCCTTGCCTTCCCGGATCAACGGCGCGCCTTGATCCGCCGCCCGCCGGGCGATAACTTTTTCTACCTTTCGTTGCTGGCTGGCGACAACGCAGGCGACGCCGGCTTTCAGGATACCGGCTTTCTCGCCGGCGATTTTCTCCAGCCTGTCGCCCAGGTACTGCTGGTGATCCAACGAGATGGGGGTGAGCACCGTCAGTGCCGGCCGTTCGACCACGCTTGTCGCATCCAGCCGCCCGCCAAGGCCCGTTTCCAGCAACAACAGGTCGGCCGGGTGGCGGGAAAAAGCCAGGAACGCCGCCGCCGTGGTGATCTCGAAAAAGGTGATGGGATCGCCGCCATTGGCCGTCTCGCATTCCTCCAACATGGTTATCAATTCGGTATCCGAAATCAGTTCGCCGGCGAGCCTGATCCGCTCGTTGAAGCGGACCAGATGCGGCGAGGTATAGACATGAACGCGGTGGCCGGCCGCTTCCAGGAAGGCGCGCAGGAAAGCGATCACCGAGCCCTTGCCGTTGGTTCCGGCGACATGGACGACGGCGGGAAGCCGCCTTTGCGGATGGCCCAATCTTCCAAGCAGGGTCTCGATGCGCCCAAGCGAGAGATCGATCAGTTTGGGATGAAGCCGAGTGAGGCGTTCGAGGATGGCTTCGCTACTCAGTTGGACGGTCCTCGGCTGGGTGGTCCTCGGAGGGGGCCGGATTGGCGGCGGGCGTTTCGGCGGCGGCGGGAATGGAGGCGACATCAGCCGCCGGAACGGTGTTGCGCAGAAGGCCGATGACGCGAATCAAAGTGTCGCGCAATTCGTGGCGATGAACCACCATGTCGATCATGCCATGGTCGAGCAGGTATTCAGCCCGCTGAAAACCCTCGGGCAACTTTTCGCGGATGGTCTGTTCGATGACACGGGCGCCGGCGAAACCGATGATGGCTCCCGGTTCGGCGATGGCGATGTCGCCCAGCATGGCGAACGAGGCCGTTACGCCGCCAGTGGTTGGATCGGCGAGGACCACGATATAGGGCAGGCCGGCTTCACGGACCTCCTCGACGGCGATGGTCGTCCGGGCCATTTGCATGAGCGAGAGAATGCCTTCCTGCATGCGGGCGCCGCCGGAAGACGGTACCACGATCAGCGATGCGTCCTGGACCACCGCCAAGCGGGCCGCCGTCAGCAACCCTTGACCGACGGCAACACCCATGGAACCGCCCATGAAGGAGAAATCCAGGGCCGCGATGACGACATTGAAGCCGCCCATTTTTCCGTGCGCGACGATCAGGGCGTCGGTCTCGCCGGTTCGGTTCTGCGCCTCTTTCATGCGCTCGGTGTATTTCCTGCGGTCGCGGAACTTCAGGGGATCGGTCGGCACGGCGTCCAGTTCGACGGTCTGATAGGCGTCTTCATCAAACAACATTACCAGCCGTTTTCCGGCCTCCAGACGCATGTGATGGCCGCAGAACCGGCAAACCCAGTGATCCTTCTCCAGATCGCTGTGAAAAATCATCCCCTCGCATTCGGGGCAATCGCGCCAGAGGTTGCCGGCGGTTCCCTTCTGCCTGCCGACAAGTTCCCTCAGCTTCGGCCGGACCAGGTTCTTAAGCCAATTCATTCAAGCTGCCCCTTTCACCCTTGCGCCGCGCACACCCTTGGCCAATTCGGCGGTAAAATCCAGCACCGCGTTGGTCAGGCCGGGACGAGCCTTTCCGTCCTCGTCCAGATTTTCCGTTACCTTGCCGATCAGGGCCGATCCGACGACGGCGGCGTCGGCGACGGCGGCAACCCCGGCCGCCTGCTCCGGCGTCTTGATGCCGAAACCGACGGCGATGGGAAGGTCGGTATGGCGGTGCAGGCGTTCGACCGCCTTGCGGACGTCCTCGATCCGCGCCGAGGCGGTGCCGGTAATGCCGGTGATGGAAACATAATAGACGAAACCGCTGGCGTTTTTGACCACCCTGGGCAACCTGATCTCGTCGGTGGTCGGCGCCGTCAAATAGATGAAGTCGATTCCCGCCATTCGCGACGGCAGGCAGATCTCATTTTCCTCTTCCGGCGGCAGGTCGACGATGATCAAGCCGTCGACGGCGGCGGCTTTCGCCTCGCTCAAGAAAGCGTCGACGCCGAAAATATAAATCGGATTGTAATAACCCATGAGGATGATCGGCGTTTCGCTGTCGCGTTGGCGGAAATCGGCGACCAGTTCGAGGGTCGTTTTCAATGTCGCGCCGCTTTTTAGGGCCCGCTGGGAACTCATCTGGATGGCCGGGCCGTCGGCCATCGGATCGCTGAACGGCATGCCCAGTTCGATAAAATCGGCGCCGGCGGCGGGAAGACCCCGCAGGATTTCCGCCGACGTTCGCGGATCGGGATCGCCCGCCGTCACAAAGACCACCAAGCCACCGCGGTTTTCTCTCCTTAAGACGGCGAAACGGCGATCGATGCGGGTTTCCGGCATCACAGGCCGATTCCGGAGGCCCGGGCGACGGTGTCCAGGTCCTTGTCGCCGCGGCCGCTCAAATTCACGACCAATAAATTGTCGGCGCCGAGAACGCCCGCCATCTTGCCCACCTGGGCGATGGCATGGGCCGTCTCCAAGGCCGGGATGATGCCTTCCAATCGGGTGCAAAGATGAAAAGCCTCCAGCGCCTCCGCATCGGTGATGGAAACGTATTCGACGCGGCCCGTATCATGCAGCCAGGAATGCTCGGGGCCAATGCCGGGATAGTCAAGGCCGGCGGAAATGGAATGGGCTTCCTCGACCTGGCCATTGGAATCCTGCAGGAGGTAAGTGCGGTTGCCGTGCAGGACACCCGGCGAACCGGCACCTAGAGACGCCGCGTGCTGGCCCGTTTCGACGCCTTTCCCCGCCGCCTCGACGGCGACGAAGCGGACGTTCTTTTCGTCAAGAAACGGATGGAACAGACCAAGAGCGTTGGAACCGCCGCCGATACAGGCGACCAGGGTATCTGGCAGCCTTCCCTCCGCGTCGGTAATCTGCTCGCGGACCTCCTCGCCGATGACGCACTGGAAATCGCGAACCATGGCCGGATAGGGATGCGGTCCGGCGCTGGTGCCGATCAAATAATAGGTGGTCTCGACATTGGCGACCCAATCGCGCAGAGCCTCGTTCATGGAGTCCTTGAGGGTGCCTGAACCGGCGGTCACCGGTTTCACCTCGGCGCCCAGCATCTTCATGCGAAAGACGTTGGGGGCTTGGCGGTCGATGTCCCTGCTGCCCATGTAGATGACGCAAGGAATATCGAACAGGGCGCAAACGGTGGCGGTGGCGACGCCGTGCTGGCCGGCGCCGGTCTCGGCGATGATCCGCGTCTTGCCCATGCGCCGGGCAACAAGACCCTGGCCGATACAGTTGTTGATCTTGTGGGCGCCGGTGTGGTTGAGGTCCTCGCGCTTGAAATAAATCCTCGCCCCGCCCAGATGCCGGGTCAGGCGCTCGGCGAAAAAGAGCGGACTGGGCCTGCCGACGTATTTGGACAAGTAATGGCCCATTTCGGCGGCGAAGGCGGCATCATTTCTGGCCTCCTCGTAGGTGCGTTCGACATCCAGGATCAGCGGCATCAGGGTTTCGGCGACGAATCGCCCGCCGTAGATGCCAAAATGCCCGCTGTCGTCGGGGCCGGCGCGGTAGGTGTCGGGTTGCTCCATGCCAAGCTCGTGCATTTGCCCGGATTTTTGTTCCCGCCTCGGCTTGGGAAAGCAGCCGTTCCCTCCCTTCTCCGGTTTGCGAGGCGGGTAATAAACCACAAATTCATGGAAAAACGGAGAAATTTTCTACACGCTGAAGGGTGAGACGGAAAAGCAATCGATCCAGTGGATCGATTGCCCGTCGAACTAAGAAAGCATTGCCCAGATGACCTTGTGATTTGACGACAGGGTACCCGGGTTTTGGTGTAAGAATCATTATGTTATGGGCAGGCTTGGTAACATCGGCAAAACACCGGGCAAGCCGGTTCGAAAAGGCGTCGGACTATCCTCCCGGTGTCATTCCGGACGGCGCGGAGCGCCGAGCCGGAATCCAGTAGCCTCTTGATAATCCTGAATTCCCGCTTTCGCGGGAATGACGCGATAGGAAGGCGGGGAATTGGCGGGTCCGCCATCTGGCATGAGTTCGCCCGGTGTTTTGCCGATGTTACCCGCGTTCCTCTTAGCTCATTGAATTATTGGCGTTCCAAAAAATTAATGAGTACATGACCTAATCCATATATGGGAATCTATCAAAGCTTATTTCTTTCTTGGCTGGGCATGAGAGAATGTCTTTGCTGTCTCGATTTTGGTTGTTTGGTTCCACCGCCGCCGCCGATGCGGCATTAAAGATCGCCAAGGGAATCGCCGATGCAGGTTGACGTCAAGATCTGCGGCCTCGGGACGGCCGAGACGGTGGCCGCCGCCGTCGATGGCGGCGCCGCTTATCTCGGTTTTGTTTTTTTCCCGCCATCGCCGCGCCGCGTGACGCCGGACGAAGCCGGCGAGCTTGCCGCCGCCGTTCCCGAAGGCATCGCCAAGGTGGGACTGGTGGTCGATGCCGATGACCAGGCCTTGCGGACGATCCTTTCCCGGACGCCGCTGGATTTCCTGCAACTTCACGGTGATGAACACCCTCGACGGGTCAGGGAAATCAAGGACCGTTTCGGTCTCGGCGTGATCAAGGCCATCGCCGTTTCGGGACCCGAGGACATCGAAAAAGCGCGGACGTACGAAGACGTTGCCGACCTGCTGCTGTTCGACGCCAAGCCGCCCGAAGGCGCCGAGCGGCCCGGCGGCAACGCTCTCGTTTTCGACTGGCGGTTGATCAGCGGCGCAAGCTGGCGGCTGCCATGGTTGCTGGCCGGCGGCATCGATACCGGCAACCTTGCCGCCGCGGTCGATATCAGCGGCGCCGCCGCGGTCGACGTTTCGTCCGGCGTCGAAGACCAGCCGGGGGTCAAAAACGCGGAGAAAATAGGCGCTTTTTTGCGGGCCGCGAAGAGTCTTTGAAACCTTGCTGGGAGGATACCGTGAAAGCGCCCGGCGTTTGACGGAACCGAGCGAAGTCACAAGGTTTATGACTTCCCAAACAGGCTCCGAGACCTATATTTCCCACATGAACACCCTCGGCATCGACAAGGCGCCTTCCGAGACCCGCGTCGTCGTCGCCATGTCCGGCGGCGTCGACAGTTCGGCGACGGCCGCGCTGTTGGCCGGCGAAGGCTATGACGTCGTCGGCGTCACCCTGCAGCTTTACGACCACGGCCAAGCGGTGGCGAAGCCGGGCTCGTGCTGCGCCGGCCAGGACATCCATGACGCCAGGCACGTCGCCGCCGCCTTGCGCATCCCCCATTACGTGCTCGACTACGAGGACCGATTCCGGACCTCGGTGATCGACGATTTCGCCGAATCCTACCTTCGGGGCGAAACCCCGATCCCCTGCGTCCGCTGCAACGAGACGGTCAAGTTCGGCGATCTTTTGCGGACCGCCAGGGAACTGGGCGCCGATGCGCTGGCCACCGGCCATTACGTCCGGCGCGGGATGGGCCCGGACGGCGCCGAACTGCTGCGCGCCGCCGACGAGAGCCGCGATCAGAGTTATTTTCTCTTTGCCACGACGCGCCAGCAGCTCGAATTCCTGCGCTTCCCCCTTGGCGATCTGGCCAAGGAGCGGGTCCGCGAACTGGCCCGCCGCTTCCATCTTTCCGTCGCCGCCAAGCCCGACAGCCAGGATATCTGTTTCGTCCCCGAAGGCGACTACGCCGGCGTCGTCGAAAAACTGCGTCCCGAGGCTCGCCGCCCCGGCGACATCGTCGATCTCGAAGGCCGGGTCCTGGGCCGCCACCGGGGCATCGTCCATTTCACCATCGGCCAGCGCCGGGGGCTTGGGGTTTCGGCGCCTAGGCCTCTCTACGTCGTCCGCCTGGAGCCGGCGGCGGCGCGGGTCGTGGTCGGACCCAGACGGGCGCTACTCGGGAACCATGTCAATTTACGCGGCGTCAACTGGCTGGGCCCCGGGGAGCCGCCGGCGCGGCGGCTTCGCGTTTCCGTCAAGCTGCGCTCGGCGATGGCGGCGGTGCCGGCCATCGTCGCCTGCGCCGGCGCCAGTGCCGAAGTCATGCTTGATGAGCCCTTCGCCGCCGCCGCCGCCGGTCAGGCCTGCGTTTTTTATGATGGCGAAAGTCTATTGGGTGGTGGCTGGATCATGCGCGAGGAGGCTGAGACCAAGGCGGCGGAATGATGCTCCGGCGTTCGGTTTTGGCAAGCGCCGAGCCGTTCCCGCCGGCCTATACAGCCGCCTCGGCCGCTACGGAAACGCCACCGTCCTTTATGGCCTCCACGGTTTCTTCCGCATCGCCGCCGCCGGGGCCGTCCGCCTCGCCCGTCTTCACCAAGACCTGGCGCGCCTGCTCGGCCTCTTGCTGGCGCGCCCACATCTCGGCGTAACGGCCCTTGCGGCCGAGGAGATCGGCGTGGCTTCCGCGTTCGGCGACGCGGCCGGCCTCGAGGACCACGATCTCGTCGGCGTCCACCACCGTCGACAGCCGGTGGGCGATGACCAGCGTCGTGCGGCCGGACGAGACCTCGGCGAGCGATTTCTGGATTTCCTTCTCGGTGCGGCTGTCCAACGCCGAAGTCGCCTCGTCGAAGAGCAGGATGCGGGGTTTTTTCAGGATGGCGCGGGCGATGGCGACGCGCTGTTTTTCACCGCCCGAGAGCTTCAGGCCGCGTTCGCCGACGATGCTCTGATATCCGTCGGGAAGAGACATGACGAAATCGTGGATGCGGGCCATCTTCGCCGCCTCTTCGACCTCCGACGGGCTGGCCCCGCAGCGGCCGTAGGCGATGTTGTAGTAAATGCTGTCGTTGAACAGCACCGTGTCCTGGGGGACCATGCCGATGGCAGCGCGCAGGGATTCTTGCGTCACACCGCGGATGTCCTGGCCGTCGATGAGGACGCGTCCGGCGCCGGCGTCGTAAAAGCGGAACAGGATGCGCGAGATGGTCGACTTGCCGGAGCCGCTGGCGCCGACGATGGCGACGGTACTGCCGGCGGACACCGTGAAGGTGACGTCTTTCAGCACCTGCCGCCTGGGATCGTAAGCGAACGAAACGCCTTCGAAGGCCACCCGGGCGCCGTCAAGTTGAAGCGGCCCGGCGCTGGGGGCGTCCTCGATCTCCGCCTGCTCCCGCAAAAGTGCGAACATGTTCTCCATGTCGGTGAGAGAGCGCTTGATCTCCCGGTAGACGAAGCCGAGGAAACCCAAGGGCATGAAAAGCTGGATCAGGTAAGTATTGACGAGAACGAAGTCGCCGATGGTCATGGCGCCGCCGGTGACGCCGGCGCCGGCCATCAGCATGACGACGACCAGGCCGAGCGAGACGATCGCCCCCTGGCCGATGTTGAGTAGGCCGAGCGAGGTTTTGCTTTTCACCGAGGCGGTCTCGTAACACCTGAGGCCGGCGTCGAAGCGCCGCTCCTCGTGGGCCTCGTTGCCGAAGTACTTGACGGTTTCGTAATTGAGCAAGGAGTCCACGGACTTGGTGTTGGCTTCGTTGTTGGCCTCGTTCATGGCGCGGCGGAACTTGATGCGCCATTCGGTCACCGTCATGGTCCAGGCGATGTAGCCGGCGATGGCGACGAAGGTGACGGCGGCGAAGCTAGGGCCGAACAGCACCCACAGGATGGCGCAGACCAGGAAGATCTCGAACAAGGTCGGTAGGATGTTGAACAGCATGAAATTGAGCAGGAACTCAATGCCCTCGGTGCCGCGATCGATGGCGCGGCTGACGGCGCCGGTCTTGCGGTCGAGATGAAAACGCAAGCTGAGCCGGTGCAAATGGCGGAAGGTCTTGAGCGCCGCCAAGCGGATGGCCCGTTGGGCGACCTTGGCGAAGACGGCGTCGCGGAGCTCGCCGAAAGCCAGCGCCATGACCCTCGCCAGGCCGTAGGCGACCAACATGAACACCGGCACCGCGACCACCGCCTGCGTCCCGCCGTCGAGGGCGTCGACGGCGTACTTGTAGAAAACCGGAACGGTGACGTTGGCGAGCTTGGCCGCAACCAGAAACCCTATGGCGACGACCACCCTGATGCGCAATTCCACCTCGCCCTTGGGCCAGAGATAGGGCAGCAGGGTTCTGATCGTCTTGATATCACTGCGCGGACCCGCCGCCGGCGGGCCCATGTTATTGGCTCTCATCGTCTCTCGTCCGCTAGGGTCTTATCGTCCTGGATCGAAACGATCCAGGACGATAAGACCCTAAAGTATATGAATTAGAGTGCGATCATTTCAAATTTATTCAATTTGAAATGATCGCACTCTAACGGCTCGTGGTTGCGTCTTGGCTCCCCGGCGGCCGGCACCGGATCCTGGTTGATATATAAGGCTTCAGGCTGGCGAAGGCGATGCCGGCGTTATCCCGCCGGCGGATGGCCAGGCGGTCTGATCCAGCTCACAGCGGGCGGGTCCATAGCTTGCCGCCAATTCGGCGCGGTCGAATTCTTCTCGGCGGCCTTCGTGCCAATCTCCGCTCATGCCAAGCTTCATTCCGTCACATCGATTGCCACGCTTTTTCAATTCGTGCCGCGTGGTTTGCGAGTTCGCCCGTCCAATATGGATGAGCCTCGCTCTCTACCGTCCAGTTTGTTGGAACGACCTTGTTTCCGGGCCTTACCTTTCCGAAGAACAGATGGGCGGGCCGGAAATTATTTGCCGGTTCATATCCGAAAGCCTGAAAGCCGGCATCTCGAAGTTGCCTTTGGACATCTATCGAGTTGTCGCCAATTGGCACCGCTGCCTGGATAAACGGAACTTCCTTGGTGAAGTAAGTTTCGATCGATTCGCCGTGTTCGTCGATCGCCCCATCGCCAAACGTCATGGCGGCATATACGAATTTGAAAATGCTGGAGTGGTCAGGGGGCGCATGAACTTGGACACGAGCTTCCACGAGGGGCGCTTCGGCCACGTTTCCCGCGGGCGGCTCGTCCAGCCCATAGAACGCGTGCCACCGCCGAACGAACAGACGATCGGTCTCATCGGCGATGAAGAGGGGTACAGTCTGAAATTCGGCTCGGGTAATTTGTGCGATGGTGAACTGCTCAAGGCTGCCGTGCTTACAGTAAAGCGAGTAAAGCGGTGCGGTACCGTTGACGAACAGCTCGGGAAACTTTTGCCATTGACTTGTTATCGCCTGTCCGCCCCGCATCGGTTGCTCCAAGCCGATATCCTGATCCGGCGCGGTTCGAAGCGTTGTGAATAATGTGTGGTACTTGTCGGATACGCGGTCATTCAGCAGCCATTCCAGAATGCTCAGGTCTTGAATTATGGTATTGCCGACACGCGGCCGAATGGCGGCCGAGCGCCCTAGCTCGGCTCTCATCTCTCCTTGATCGCACAAGCAGGTTGTTCCAACAAACTCGCCGTCGATGACGAGAAAATAAAGGTCCACGGCGCCAGCCTCGATGACTTTGGCGTTTTGGTCCGGGTACTTATTCGGGAAGGCGTAATTCGGTCCGTACGTGTCGATGATGATTCGAGCATGCGCCTCGGCCGCCTTTTGAACATTCGCTTTCTGTCTAGACCACTCCGGCCCGTAGATATCTACTGTCTTGCCGGCGTCGTGGTGCATTTTAATTTTTGACACGATTCTGCCATACAGGTGGTTAGCAAGGGCAAGATTGCGGTCCGGTTGACTGCTCGCCAGATGAGCTCGCGAAAGCGCCTCGGGCAACGAGTCTAGGTTGACGTCGTATAAGTCGGATAACACGGCTTTGCCCATCGCCGCGGCATCTTTGCTTGATTTCATTTCTATGCCTCTTCATTGGAATTCCGAGCCGAGGTTCCAGTCAAACACGCGGCCGGACAAACGCTCGTGGGGTAGCTTTGTAACTCGCGAAAACCATTGAAGGGGCTGTTTCCCGGTAACTTGTCGGATGATCGGCGAAGACAACCTATTCCCACTCGATGGTTGCCGGCGGTTTCGAGGTGACGTCGTAGACCACCCGGTTGATGCCCTTGACCTCGCCGACGATGCGGCCCGCCACTCGGGCCAGGAAATCATTGTCGAAATGGTAGCAATCGGCGGTCATGCCGTCGGTGGAGGTGACGGCGCGTAGCGCGCAGACATAGTCATAGGTGCGGGCGTCTCCCATGACGCCGACGGTCCGCACCGGCAGCAACAGGGCGAAAGCCTGCCAGATGGCGTCATAAAGGCCGGCCGATCGGATCTCTTCCAGGTAGATGGCGTCGGCCTTGCGCAGGACGTCGAGTTTTTCCGCCGTGATGGCGCCGGGGATACGGATCGCCAGCCCCGGCCCGGGGAAGGGATGGCGGCCGACGAACGTTTCCGGCAGTCCCAGTTGCCGGCCCAGTTCCCGGACCTCGTCCTTGAACAGTTCGCGCAGGGGTTCGACCAGCCGCAAGCTCATCCGCTCCGGCAGGCCACCGACGTTGTGATGGGACTTGATGGTGGCGGAAGGGCCGCCGGCGAAGGAAACCGATTCGATGACGTCGGGATAGAGCGTCCCTTGCGCCAAAAAATCGGCGCCACCGGCCTTTTCGGCTTCCTCTTCGAAGACATCGATGAAGGTGGCGCCGATGATCTTGCGTTTCTTCTCCGGCGCGCCGACGCCTTCGAGATGGCGCAAAAACAAGGCCGCGGCGTCGCGATGCACCAGCGGGATGTTGTAGTGGCCGCGGAACATCTCCACCACCTGTTCCGCCTCGCCCAGGCGCAAAAGCCCGGTATCGACGAAAACGCAGATCAGCCGATCGCCTATGGCCTCGAACAACAACATCGCGGCGACCGAAGAATCGACGCCGCCGGAGAGGCCGCAAATGACCCGACCATCGCCCACCTGTTCGCGGATCTTGGCGATTTCGACATCCTTGAACCTGGCCATCGTCCAATCGCCCTTGCATCCCGCCACCCGATGGGTGAAATTCCTGAGCAGGTTGCCGCCATGCGGGGTGTGCACCACTTCCGGGTGGAACTGGAGGCCGTAAAAATGTTTCTCGTCGTTGGCGATGGCGGCGTAAGGAGAGCCTTCGGAGGCCGCCACGGAGCGAAAACCGGCCGGTGGCTCGCTGACCCGGTCGCCGTGGCTCATCCACACCGGCTGGCGGCCGCCTTTGTCCCAGACGCCGTGGAACAGCTCGCAGTCGTCCGTCACCTCGACATGGGCGCGGCCGAATTCGCGCCGTTCCGAGCTTTCCACTTTGCCGCCCAGCTGCTCGACCATGGCCTGCTGCCCGTAACAAATGCCGAGCACGGGAATACCCAATGCGAAGAGTGCGTCCGGCGCCCTGGGCGTGCCGCTGTCGGTCACCGACGCTGGCCCGCCCGAAAGGATCACCGCCTTGGGGGCGAAATTCCGGATCGAGCGTTCGCTGACCTTGTTGATGGGATGGATTTCCGAATAGACGCCGCTTTCGCGCACCCGTCTGGCGATCAGCTGGGTCACTTGCGATCCGAAATCGATGATGAGGATGCGTTCGCTCATGGGCGGGCCGAAGGGATCGGGCCAGGTTGATCAACGGCCGCCGGACCATAGCCCATAGCCGCGTCCGCCGCCAGTCCGGTGACGGCGGCACTTGAGAAAACGCGGCGGGAAACGTCTATGCTGTCGGCGACATTTTCCGATGGAGATTCGAACCATGAAACGAATTTTGCTGAGTTCCGCCTTGACACTGCTAACGGTCGGCGCGGCGCCGGCCTTGGCCGAGCAGCAAACGTCGAGCGGCAAGCCGCTGCAGGTCTATTGCAACAGCGTTCCCGATTTGAGCGTGCGGCGCATCGATGCCGTCGACAATTGGATCAAGATCTGTACCGTTTGGCTGAACGCGGGCTGCGGAAAAAGTATCCCCGCGGCGCCGCCCAAGACCGGCAAAAGCGGCTAGTACACCCCGGCGGGATTCCTGACCCCATACGATCGCTTTTCCCGCTCTCCCGGTAGGAGCGGACGCGCCGGCGATGCGGGTACATCGTCAAGCGTTCTCGACGCCCCGGGAGA
>DUZD01000002.1 GCA_013349695.1 Rhodospirillaceae bacterium | reverse complement strand
AAACCATCTTGCCCCGCCCTGCTGTCCAGGCTTACGCTACGCTCCAGCCTGCACAGCAGGGCATGAAACCGCGCCGAACTCTCTCATAGACGCTGGACCACTTAATGGGGGCAGGCCACACCGAATTTCCTGCGTCACCGAATGCGGCGCCCTTGAGCGCGTCAAAGAGAACGCGACGAGAGCCCTTGTTTATGCCGCCGGGCCAGGGCGCAAAATTCCTCGACGGTCAATTCCCCGGCCCGTTTGGTCGGATCAATGCCCAGTTCTCGCGGCTCCAAGCATAGCGGTTTCAGGCTCGACCTCAGCATCTTGCGGCGCTGGCCGAAGGCGGCGGCGGTCACCGTTTCCAAGGCGTCCCAGGCGGCCGGGGCCAGTGGTTTTGGACGCGGGTTCAGGGTGACCACGGTCGATGCGACCTTGGGCGGCGGGGTGAAAGCGCGGCCGCCGACGTTGAATTCGCGGCGAACCTCGCACAACCACTGGGTGATGACGGAAAGCCGCCCGTATTCCCCGGTCCCGGGACGGGCGGCGAGGCGGGCGGCGACTTCTTTCTGGAACATCAGCGTCAATCTTTCGAAATCGCCGATATGCCGAAGCCAGCCGATCAGCAAAGGCGTGGCGATGTTATAGGGCAGATTGGCGACGATGCGCCGCGGCGGGCGGGCAAGGCCGGCCAGATCGGTCTCCAAGGCGTCTCCTTCCACGATTTCCAGGCGTCGCGGATAGGCGGCGGCAAGCTCCGCAAGGGCGGCGACGCAACGTTCGTCCCGTTCCAGCGCGACCACCTTGGCGGCGCCGGCGTCCAGCAGAGCCCGCGTCAAGCCGCCGGGGCCGGGGCCGACCTCGATGACGGTGCTTCCGAAAATGTCGCCGGCGGCGCGGGCGATCCGTGCGCAAAGATTGAGGTCGAGGAGAAAATGCTGCCCCAAGGAGCGCCGCGCACCGAGGCGAAAGCGCTTGATGACATTGCGCAGGGGAGGCAGAGAGACAGGCGCGGACAAGGTCCGGCCTCAGAGCCCGACCGGGGAGTTATTGATATTTCTCAACGGGCTGGAAGGGCGCCAATGCAAGGAGTGGGGCCGAAGGCGATGCCGGAGCATCGTCGAGGCTCCAGGACGCGGCAGGGGCGCCCTTCCAGCCCGCCCTTTGGGTGCCTTGTGTTTCCGCTCCGGGGCGTCGGCGGGCGCTTGTGATGCGCCGGCATCACGGCGCCCCCGCCTCCTACCGGAACAAAAACACAAGGCATTGAGAAACATCAATAACTCCCCGGACGGGCTCTCAGGGATTGCCGGCATCGCGGCGCCGCGCCATCGCCGCCGCCATGCTCAAGGCGGCGGCCAGACTTGCGGCGCTGGCTTGGCCCGTGCCGGCGATGTCGAGAGCGGTGCCGTGGCCGGGCGAGGTGCGTACGAACGGCAAGCCCAGGGTAACATTGACGGTCTCTTCGAAGCCGATAGCCTTGACCGGGATCAGGGCCTGATCGTGATACATGCAGATGGCGGCGTCGTATCGTTGGCGCGCTAGAGCCGTAAAGAGGGTGTCGGGGGATACCGGGCCGAAAACATCGATGCCCCGTTGCCGCAGCAGGGCGACGGCGGGCTCGATGATCGATCCTTCCTCGGCGCCCATGATGCCGCCTTCGCCGGCGTGAGGGTTAAGCCCGGCCACCGCCAGCCGCGGCTCGGGGATGCCGAAATCCCGTTTCAACGACGCTTCCGCGACCGTCGCCGTTTCCACGATATCCCGAGGGGTTAGCGCCTTGACAGCTTGGTCCAGGCTCAAATGCACGGTGACCGGGACCACCCGCAGCTCCGGGTTAGCCAGCATCATCGCTGGCCGGCTGTTGGTTCCGGAGAGGGCGGCCAGGAACTCGGTATGGCCGGGAAAGGGAAAACCGGCCGCGTGGAGACACCGCTTGTCAATGGGGTTGGTGACAACGGCGCCGGCCTCTCCCGATTGAACAAGCCGGACGGCGGCCTCGATGGCGCCGCGAACGGCGTTTGCATTGGCGGGATCCGGTTGCCCCGGAACCGGATCGGCGGCCAAGGGACGGGGCAAAACCGGCAGGCATGAAAAAAATACCGCCGCCGCCTCGGCGGGCGAGTCAATATCGCGGATGGAGATGTCGAGGCCGAGATGTTCGGCCAGACGTCTGAGCCTGGGCGGATCATCGAGGAGAAAGAACAAGGGCGTGCCGCCATTCCGGCCTTGCCAGGCCTTGAGGGCGATTTCCGCGCCGACGCCGGCGGGTTCGCCCATGGTCAGGGCCAACGGTTTTTCGCTTCCATTCGCCTCGACGGTCATGGTCTTCCACCGTCGACGGGCGGAATCATAACCTGACGTCCACGAAAGCGGCGCGATGAAGGTCGCGCAAATAGCGCCGTGCCAGGATACTCCGGCGTTGGTCAAGCAACAATTGTTCGACTTTCCGCCGCTGAACGTCGGTGGAATCTTTTTCCCGCTCACAGACCATGAGAACAATGAAGCCATCGTTTGTGCGGATGGGCCGGCTGGCTTTGTCGACCGCCAAATCTTGCACCTCGGTTCGCAGCTCGATTGGCAGCGAATCGATTTTGACGCGGCCCAGGCTGCCTGACATGGGTGAGTCTAACTCCTCACTCAGTTTTTTCATGTCCTGGCAGTTTTTTGCTTTTTGGCCCATGCTCATGGCTAACTCCATCTGGGCGGTTTGTGTGGCGGGATCGGTGTTTTTAGGCACGGGAATGAAGAGCTGCTGAAGAGAAACGGTGATATCGGCCGATCCCGCGCCCGGGTCGGTGCGCCGTTCGCGCAATAAGAGAATGTGATAACCGGCCAGCGTGCGGATGGGGTTGGAAATCTGTCCCGGCTGCAGTTTGGCCAACGTGGCGTCGAGTTTTCCACCCAGTTGACCTTGCTTGATCCAGCCCAGATCGCCACCGACCGCGGCGGTCGGGCTTTGCGAAAAATTCCCCGCCAAAGACGTGAAAGCGGCCCCGCCTTTGACCTGCTGAACCAAACGGTTGGCCAGTAGCCCGATTTCGCTTTCATGTTCCGGGTTGTCCACGGGCAGCAATATTTCCGCCACCAACATTTCAGGCTTTCCCTTGTTTTTCTCGATCTTGGCCAACATTTCGTCAATTTGTTCGCCGCTGATAGAGATTTGGGCGCGTAGACGGCGATTGACGACTTTGATCCAGGCGATGCCGGCTTCGATCCGGTCGATCAGTACCGACCGGGAGATTCCGTTTTGGCTCAGGAAAGCATCCAGGCCACCCTTGGGAAGGCCGTTTTGCAGTTCCAACTGGGAAATGGCTCGCTCGATGTCGCTTTTGCCGACACGAATGCTCAGCCGCTTCGCTTCCTGCATTTTCAGTTTTTCGTCGATCAGGCTGCGCAAAACCTGCGGGGCGAGGCGGCGGCGGGTTTCGGCCTTGTCGGCTTGTTGGGAAAAGGCCAGGAGCATTGCTGTCCTGGCGCCGAGATCGTAGGCGGAAATAACCTCCTCGTTGACAATCGCCGCGATGCGTAACGCTTCCTGGGCCTGAATGGCGCCGCAAACGAGCATCGCCATTACCGCCAGCAGGACCATCCCCGGCCGATTTCGAAGAAGCACCGTTTCCCGAACCGTGCCGAACGCCGACGTTCCAAGGTAGCGGTTTCGTAAAATGAAATGCCGTAGCCTGATCACGCCAAAACCTCATCCGACACATTGCTGGCGACAGGTCACTTAGGAAAGGACCAAGGGCTCCATAATAGCCCCGCAACAAGCCCCCATGCAAATCAAGCCGAGATTCCATCGAAATTTCGAAATTGATTTTTACAAACCTGCCTTCACGTCGCCCAGGGTTTTGAGTGAAACGCGGAAGATAACGGCATCCGTCGGGTCCAGATCGCGGTCTTCAAAGAAGTGCCGAGTGGCGGTGGTTGACACGACAAGGCACTCGTTTTCGTAAGTCAAATTGAGCGACAACGAACGCATGCCGCCATCGTCGTCGAGGTCGCGGACGCCTCCGATCTGGCCGCGCCAAAACCGGTTGAAGCGGGAATTCAGATGCATGGAAATTTCTTCACGGCCACGAAATTCGCTTTTTTCCTGCCGGTCGAAAAAGACATAGTTTGAACTGATGTTGAATGCCGGAACACCCGCTGACAGCCGTACCTCGTTGCGCCGGAAGTCCAGGTCGTCCTTGTCGATGCGCGTCCGGTAGAGAAGATCAAGGAAACTGCTCGGGGCGATGTGAACTTTGCCGACGATGTCGGAGAAATTATCCTCGAGTCCCGAATACCTGGCAAACGTGGAATCGTCCTTTAAACGAAGGCTTTGTCCTACCAGGATGGTGGTGCTCCCCCCTTGTCTGCCGAAGACCCCCCATTTGAGCCCGTAGTTGACGCGGGGACCGCTCTCGACCTTGTCGAAACCGGTGAAACGGTTGCTACTGAACAGGTTGGTATCGTCAAATTCGAAATCCAGACTGTCTTCGTTTGGGATATTTTCCGAATTGCCGCCATATGGGCTGACGATTATGGCGGCGATGGGCTCGACCACGTGGTAGATGGGATCTGCCTCTTTAATGATCGGAAAACGCCAATCCAGCGCCACTTCCGGCCGCATGCGCCCGGAAATACCATTGAATTCGTTTTCGCCGCCGACGAGGCTATTGACATGATAAACATCACCTTGCAGCGAAGCCGATAGGGTGTAGGTATCTCCCAACGGACCCAGGAAAGGCAGTTGCCATCCGCCCTTGACGGAAAGCCGGCGGGTGTCCGGACCTTCGGTGCGGGTGAGGGCCAACAGGCTGACATCGAGATTGGTTCGTCCGCCGAAACGGTCGGCTTCGCCGACATGGCTGTAATCGAGCATGGGGAATACATAAGGGGATGTGCCGGAATCGTCGCTCTCTTGCAGTCCCTGGTAGGCATAGGCATTGACGGAGAAATAATTGCGTTTGCGGAAGCCTTCGGCGAAAAGATGGGTGGTCAAGGTATCGTCCGAGTTGGAGCCGAAACGGTAGCGCCGCAAATAGGTATCGTCCTTGGCCCGGTTGACGTCGAATCCCCATCTCCATGTATCGTCGATGTCGAAGCGCCCCTCGCTGAAGATATGGCCGCGCAGATCGCCATCCGAATCATGGGTCACGCTGCCGGACGCTTCCAGTTTGCCATTTAAAAAAAAGTGCCGGTATTCGCCCGCCAACACCGGCCCTTCCTTGGCGGTAAACATCGGAGTGAGCGTGGCGTCTTGGTTGGGGGCGATGTTGAAAAAATAAGGGGCGGTGACGAAGAACCCTAATTCCGATGAATTGCCCATGTCAGGGACAATAAAGCCGCTCTCGCGTTTGACGGTCGGGTCGGCATGGGAAAAGTAAGGCGTATAAGCGACGGGAATGCCGGCGACTTCCAGCCTAGCGTGCGAATATTGGATTACTTTCCGGTCTTTATCATGGACCACCTTGGCCGCCTTGACTTGCCATAATGGTGGCCGATCCGGCTCGTCCGGACAAAGGTTGCAGGGGGAATAAACGGCTTTGCGCAGATCAAGCTTAACGCCACCGGAACGCCGGCCGCCGGCGGCGGCGATGCGGGACGAGTCGCTGAGAACCAAGCGTAAATCCTCGATGATGCCGTCCTTCATATCGCCGGATAATTCCATGTATTCGGCAAACAACACATCGCCGCTCGGTTCCAAAAGGGTAATGTTGCCGGTCGCGGTAAGGAGGTCCGTCTGTTGGCTGTAGGTAATGGTGTCGGCCCGCAAAACCCGGTTTTCCTGGACGGCTTCCACGCCGCCGCTAGCGGTGACGATGCCAAGCTCGCTGTCGTAACTCAGCTTGTCCGCCGAAAACTTTATGGGGATGTCGGCTTCGGGAAGGCCAGCGGCTTGCGCTCCACGCGGATATATTGGTCCGGCGACCAGAAGACAAATGATACCCAGAACAGCGGAGAAAAGCCTTCCCATAACAGCCTAACCGTCTTCAAGATGCAAAAGCATGGCCAATCCCAGCAATGTAGCGATACCCGAGGGGGTCCAGGCCGCCAGGGTCACGGGAATGCTGTCGGACAGGCCGAGGGCAAATACGACGTCGGAGAAAAAGTACAAGACGAAACCGGTCAATACACCGCCGGCGATGATAAAAACGGTTCCCCCGCGTCGGGTATGGCGGAGGGTGAAGGTGGCGGCGATAAGGATCATGGCGCACATCAATAGCGGCGCCGCCAAAAGCGTATGCCAATGGAGCCGGTGCCTGACGGCCGAAAAGCCGGCGGCCTCGAGGGTGCTTATGAAGCCGGGAAGATCCCAGAAGGACATCGTCTCTGGCGGCGCAAAACTGTCCTGGATCGAGTGCAAGGTCAGATCCGTTTCCAGCCAATATTCTTTCTCGAATTTGGGCAGTTGTTCCGGATTGTAGACCCAAGCTTCGCGCATGTGCCAGAAACCGTCCTCCAATAAAGCGTACTCGGCGTCAATGCGTTTCAAAAAACGATCGGAGCCTTCGTAAATAAAAACCACTACATTGCGCAGTTCAACTTCGTTTTCTTGTTGTAGGACCTGTTGTGAATGCACCACCGATTGGCCGGATTCATTGGCTTGGCGAAGCCACAGTCCCGTCGTCGAAATGGCAAGGAGGCTCGCCTGCCCCTTCAACAACACTGCTTCCAGATGGTCGAAACGCGAAAGCGTCGCCGAGGCGAGAGGATTGAACACCATAATCTTAAACACGCCCAAGAAAAACGCCAGGGCCAGCACCGGCAACAAGATCTGCCATGCCGAGATGCCGGCCGCCCGGGTGATCACCAGTTCTTGGTTTCGCGTCAAACGCCAGAAAGTCACCATGCCGCTAAACAGAATGGCGAAGGGGAAGGTCTCCTGGCCCATGTAAGGAAGCTTCAAAAGGGCCATCTCCAACACCATCATGAAGGTGATCTTGGGTTCGGACGCGGCGCGGCGCAACAGCTCAACGATATCGAACAGAAAGATCAACATCATGAATATCAGGAACAGGGCCATGAAACTTAAAATAAAATTACGGCCGATATACAACGACATGGTGGTGGAGAGGCGCACGGCTGACAGTTTCCTATCGGTTTGTTTCTAGCTGTTTTGCGAAAATATCCCCATGGCGAGCGCCGGAACGGTTCGCCGCCGTCTTGGGGTTCGCAACATGAGTAGATATCCGCCGAAAATAGGCAGAATGGCGTTCGCATACATGAGAGGAATCAAATCCAGGTTTTTGGCGCAGGCGTTTTCGAGTCCCAACACGCTAGCTTGCAGGCAAACGATGATGGCGACGGCAAGAACGCTACGGCGGGATTGGTTGCGGCGGCGGAAACTTCCCGTGATGAGGCAGGCGAGTCCCACAAAGGTAAAGCCCAAGGCAGACAATGGAGAAATCATACGTTTGTGCATCTCGACAATAAATTTCCCGTAATCATTGAGATTGACGTCGGCTTTTTTCAGGTTGAAAAGTTCTTTGAGAGTCCGTTCCCGCGCTCCACGGTATCGGATATCCCCAACAGTTTTGGGAGGATCCAACTCATAAATGTTGCGGTCAAAATAAAGAATGGACATTTGATGGGTTTTCGGATCGACGCTTTGCCGATTGCCGTTGAACATAACGACACGGGAGCCGTCCTTGCTTTCCACTAACGCGCCGCGCTCGGCCAAAATAGTGAAAGGATTTTTCTCACTGCGCTGGTCATGGACGAGAATACCGAGAAGCTGCCCGTCCTTGGTGCGTTCGCGCACATAGACGGTAATGCCTTTCGAGACGGTGTTGAAAACGCCTTCCTGCAAGAGGATATGCGAAAAACTGTAACGGATATCCCACTGGAGTGCCCGGAACATCCGGTAGGATTCCGGCAGAAGATATAAATTGAGCAGATATCCAAACATCACCACCATCATGGCGAGAATCAAGGCCGGTTTGGCGAGGGCGGTTTGGCTCTGGCCCGCCCCTCTCATGATCACCAACTCGCGGTCCGTGATAAGCTTCGAGTAAATGAAAACAACCACCGCGAATATCGCGATCGGCAGGATGATCGACAGGAATTTTGGCAACAGCAAGATTGTAAAATAAATGAAGGTTCCCGCCGTCAGCCCGCGATTGACGATCATTTCCACATAACGAAGGGATTGCGTAAGCCAGATCACGCAGGTCAGCCCGATGGTGACAAGAATCATTCCCACCAACAGCTGCTTGAGAACGTATTTGTTGAAACCGTTCATGGCGAAAACTGGTAATTACCTCCTCACCCACGAAAATGTGGGAAAAAAGCTAGAGAATCAAGGATGAATGGTCAGGTTTTTAAGTTATTTATTAATAAGTGACAAAAAAGCAAAACAATGGAAAAAAATTGAAACTGTTGGGTATTGCTGTTTGTTCGTTCCGTGCCTGTCCGGTTAATGCATACTGCTACTACATGTAGTGAGCCGCTACACTCCAGAGTAAAGCTCGGCATCTATTTAGTGGGTGTGTGCGTCAAGCGGATAGGCAAGGTTCGTTCTTCTTTCGTACGTATTTTGTTAATTTTTCATCAAGAGCATTTTTCCACCTGCCGTTAACCCCAGGCCGCCGAGTTTTTGTTTAATTCCACGCGGAGAACAGTGACGGCGGGGGACTGGGCCGCCACGGATTGCGCCTAAAGGTGCCTGTTGCTTGCGGCTTGGACGGAGGACAGACCCTCGGTGAACAGAGTAGCGAGCATTTCCGCCTGCAAAAGGTATTGATCGGCGAAAAACCGGGCGGTGATCACTTTCCCGCGCAGGTACTCGGCATCGTCGCCGCCGACCAACTTGGCCGTGGCGCGCAAGGCGGCGCGGGCCATCAGCCAGCCGCCGGCGACGATGCCGAACAAACGCAGGTAATGAACGGCGCCGGCGGCGACGGCACGGGGGTCGCGCGGGTAGGTTTCGACGAGCCAATCGGTGGCTTTGCCGAGCGCCTCCACGCCGGTGAGCAAACGCCTGGCGATAACCGTCAGATCGTCGCCGCCGGCATTCCCGCACTGCCGGCCCAGGGCGCCGACGGTGGCGATGAAGGCGGTAGCGGCGGCGCCCTTGTCGCGGGCCACCTTGCGGCCGACCAGATCCAGGGCCTGGATGCCGTTGGTGCCTTCGTAGATGGCGGCGATGCGGGCATCGCGCAAGTGCTGGGCGGCGCCGGTTTCCTCGATATAGCCCATGCCGCCGTGGACCTGGATGCCGGTGTTGGCGACTTCGATGGCGGTATCCGTGCACCAGGCTTTGATGACCGGGGTCAGGAGGTCGATCTGACTCCGGCGGTCGCGGCGAACGGCTTCGTCCGGATGACGCCTGGCCAGATCGAGAGACGCGGCGACATGGTAGGCCAGCGCCCTGGCGGCTTCCGTCCCGGCCTTCATGAAAAGCAGCATCCGGCGCACGTCCGGATGATTGACGATGGCGACGGGAGCCGGATCGCCGCCGCCGAGAAGGCGTCCCTGCACCCTGGCGCGGGCGTAATCCCGTGCCTGCTGATAGGCCCGCTCGGCGATGGCCACGCCTTCCAGGCCGACGGCGAGACGGGCGTTGTTCATCATCGTGAACATGTATTCGATGCCGCGCGTTTCCTCGCCAATCAGAAAACCGCTGGCGCCGCCGCCGTCGCCGTAGGACATGACACAGGTGGGACTGGCGTTGATGCCCAGCTTGTGCTCGATGGAAAGGCAGCGAAGGTCGTTGCGCTCGCCCAGGGAACCGTCTTCGTTGAGTAAAAATTTGGGGACGACGAATAACGACAAGCCCTTGACGCCAGGCGGCGCGTCGGGGGTGCGGGCCAACACCGTATGAATGATGTTCTCAGTGAGATCGTGATCGCCGTAAGTGATGAAGATTTTCTGCCCGCTGATCAGGTAGCGGCCATCTTTTCGCACCGCCTTGCAGCGCGTTTGCCCCAAATCGGAGCCGGCCTGGGGTTCGGTCAGGTTCATGGTGCCCGTCCATTCGCCCGACACCAGCTTGCGCAGGTAACGCGATTTAAGTTCGGAGGAACCGTGGACGATGAGCATCTCGGCCGCCCCTTGCGTCAGCAAGGGACAGAGCGCCAACGCCATATTGGCGGCGTTCCAGATCTCGGAAACCGCCGCCGAGACCAGCCAGGGCAGCCCATGGCCGCCGTATTCAGGGTCGAAGGGGAGGCCATTCCATCCGCCCTCGACGAATTGGCCGTAAGCTTCCTTGAACCCCTCCGGGGTGCGCACCAGGCCTTCGTTGAATCCGCATCCGGCGATGTCGCCGGGCCGGTTGAGGGGAGCCAACACCTCGGCGCCGAACTTCCCGGCCTCGTCCAGGATGGCGTCGACGAGCTCGGGAGAAGTGTCGCCGAGGCCGGGCAGGGCGGCGATCTCGGCAAGTCCCGCCAGCTCGCCGATGACGAAGCGCATGTCCGTGAGTGGCGCGGCGTAAGCGGTCATGGCGGTAACAGGTTATTAAGTTCGAATTTTATGGTCAATGGAGAACGGACAGGGTGCAAATGGTTGATTTTAAATAACTCAAGAGAGGTGGAAGGGCTTGAAACAGCCAGAATGATCCTGAATTTCGTTCCATTTCGTGCTTGAGGGATTCAGGGTGGGCCGTTCGTTAACGAGTTTTTTTCGGGAAAAACTCCTCCGGCCTTGGCTACCGGTTACCGAAGCAGCAACATGGCGATTCCCAGGCTGACGGCAAGGTTGAAACCCACCGTCCGTTTCAACAAGGTGAGGTCGGTTTCGATCTTGGCGAATCGGTTCTCATAGTCGGAAGCTCCCGCCTCCTTGAAAGCCTCGTACACTTCGGTGATCATCATACTCATTTCCTGAATATACGAGCCTTGAGGCAAAAATCCAAGGTGGCTCGCCACCACGCCAAGACCCGCCTTCACCCTCTTGAAATCCCGATGTTCAAGGGCGGATATGCCTCGGGGGCATCCGGGCCGCGAACGGGAAGGGGAATTAAGGTTTCAAAAACCATCCACCACCTTGCCCGGGTTCATGATGCCTTTGGGGTCGAGGGCGGTTTTGAGTGTCCGCATCAGGTCCAGTTCCACCTCGGATTTGTAGCGGACGAGATCTTCGCGCTTGAGCTTGCCGATGCCGTGCTCGGCGCTGAAGCTGCCCTCCATGTCCATGGCCAGATCGTGGACGAGGCGGTTGAAGTGCCGCCACTTGCCGAGGAAGGCCTGCTTGTCCATGCCAACGGGCTGGCTCAGGTTGAAATGAATGTTGCCGTCGCCCAAGTGGCCGAAGGCGCAAGCGCGGATGCCGGGGAGTTCGCGTTCGACCATCGCCGTCGCCCGGGCGATGAATTCGGGGACCTTCGACACCGGCACCGCGATGTCGTGCTTGATGGAGCCACCCTCGTGTTTCTGGGCCTCGGGGATGGCCTCCCTGAGACGCCACAGTTGCCGTGCCTGGGCTCCGCTGGTGGCGATGACTGCATCATCCAGGAGGCCGTCGTCGAAAGCGGCGCCAAGGACCGTTTCCAGGGCATCGCCGAGGCCAGGGCCGGAACCGGCCAGCTCGATGAGTCCGTAATAAGGATATTTGGCCCGCAAGGGGTCGATGACGCCGGCAACGTGTTCGGTCGCGAAATCGACGCAAATTCGTGACATGACCTCGAAAGCAACCAACGAGCCGCCACGCGACTCATGGACGCGGGAGAACAATTCCAGCAATTTCTCCAGGTTGGTGGCGGCGGCCAGGGCCGTCGCCCGGTCTTGCGGCCGGGGAAACAGTTTCAGCACCGCCGCCGTGATGATGCCCAGCGTTCCCTCGGCGCCGATGAACAGCTGCTTCAGGTCATAGCCGGTGTTGTCCTTGCGCAACCGCCCGAGGCCGTCCCACACCCGTCCGTCGGGAAGCACCACCTCCAGGCCCAGCGCCAGGTCGCGGGCGGCGCCGTAACGAAGCACGCCGCTGCCGCCGGCGTTGGTCGCGAGATTGCCGCCGATCCGGCAGCTCCCCTCGGCGCCCAGACTCAGGGGAAACGAACAGCCGGCCTCGTCGGCCGCCGCTCTGATGTCGGCGAGAACGACGCCCGCCTCCGCCGTCATCGTGAGATTGCCGGCGTCGATCTCGCGGATACGGTTGAGTCTGACCGTTGACAGCAAGATGCCGCCGTCGGGGACGCCGCCGCCGACGAGTCCCGTGTTGCCGCCTTGGGGGACGACGGCAAGACCGGCATGCGAGCAGATCTCAACCACTTTCGCCACTTCCTCCGTCGCCGCCGGGCGCACGACGGCGGCGCAGGTGCCGTGATAGAGGCCGCGCTCCTCGCCGAGGTAGGGTTCCATGCCGTCGCCGTCGCCGATCCATCCCTTGGTTCCGACGGCGTCACGGATGGCTTTCAGTGCCTTGTCCGCTCCGCTCATGGTTCGCGGCGATCGCCATATTGGGCCGCCGCCCGCCGCAAACGGTCGTTGATGGCCGCGCCAAGGCCGGTTTCGGGGACGGGCATGACGGCGATGGCGCGGAATTCCGGCCGGTCCAGCGCCCGGATCAAGGCGAAGAGATTGGCCGCCGCTTCGACGATGTCGCCGGTGGGACTCAAGTTAGCCGCGTCCTTGGGCGCGCCGGGTCCGAAACCGAGCAGGGCTTCGCCGGACCGGGCGCTCTCGGCGTTCAGCCTGAGCGGCAAGCCCGGAGCGTAATGACGGTCCCGCGTACCGGGGGATTTGGACGCCTGTCCGGCGAATTCCGGCTTGGCGAGGGGGCCGGTGAGGGTTTCGACCTCTTCTCGTGTCACGCCTCCCGGCCTAAGCAGGACGGGGAATTCATCGGTCAGATCGATGACCGTCGATTCGATGCCCAAGGGGCAGGCGCCGCCGTCGAGGACGACGGTGACGCCGGGCAGGTTTTCGGCGACATGGGCGGCGGTGGTCGGGCTGACGGTTCCCGAACGGTTGGCGCTCGGGGCGGCGATGGGGCAAGCGGCCTCGTTAATGAGGGCCTGGGCCACCGGGTGGTTGGGAACGCGCACGGCCAGCGTATCCAAGCCGGCACCGGCCAGAAATGAAACGGCGCAATCCCGCCGTCTTGGCAGCACCAGGGTCAAGGCTCCCGGCCAGAAGGTTTCGGCCAGCTCGTCCGCGAGAGCGTTGAAATCCACTGCTTGCGCCGCCGCCTGGGTGGCGGCGAAATGAATGATCAGCGGGGTGAAACGGGGCCGCTCCTTGGCGGCGAAGATTTGCGCGACGGACTGCTCGTTGGTGGCGTCGGCGCCCAAGCCGTAAACAGTTTCGGTGGGAAAGGCGACGAGACCGCCTTGGCGAATCGACTCGCCCGCCAAGGCAATATTTTCGGCGCTGGCGGGGAGGATTCTGGGGTCGGATTGTATCACGTCAACAAAGCCGGTTTCCGGTGAGTACCCTTAAAAAAAATTAAGGGTTTCACCGGCGTAAAAAAGAACCGCCGGCCATGCCGACGGTTCTCCTTGTCGTTTTCTGCTCTTGGCTCGAACCATCCGCGGTAATGATCCGGCACTGCAGTCACCGCAAAGGATTGCGGCAGCTAAAACGTGACTTTTATCCCAAGCCACGGGGGAATTGTGCGCCTAAACTCGAATGGCGTCAAGTCTCCGCTCCCATGGCGACGAAAGAAGGATTCTCGAAACCTTGCTTGCTGTATTTGAGGGTATTGCCGTTCAGGTCCTTGACGTACCCGCCGGCGTAAATCAGCACCGCGTGGCCGGCGGCGGTATCCCATTCCATGGTCCTGCCCATCCTCGGGTAAATATCGGCCCGGCCGGTGGCCACTTGGCAGAATTTCATGGAACTGCCGGAGCTGATTTCCTTTTTGATGGGGAATTGGGCCAGGTATTCGTCCACCTCGGGTGTACGGTGCGAGCGGCTGACCATGGCCACCAATCCATCGCCGGGACGCCGGCGGCAGTTAATCTGACGTGGTTGGGCGCCGTCGGTTTCGGCGAAAGAGCCGTTGCAACTGCCCCAATACGTGGCGGCGATGGCGGGGGCGTGGACTACTCCCAGCATCGGTTTGCCGATGTCGATCAGGGCGATGTTGACGGTGAACTCGTTGCCCCGCTTGACGAACTCCTTGGTGCCGTCGAGGGCGTCGACCAGCCAGAAAGGGGTGCCGGTAACATCGGGAACCTGGCCGGCGGCGAAGGCTTCCTCGCCAACAACGGGAAACTGGGCGGTAATTTCTGTTTTGATGGTTTCGGTGATCAGGGTCTCGGCGATGCGGTCGGCTTGCGTCACCGGCGAGTTGTCGGCCTTGGTTTCGACGGTGAAGTCGGTGTTGTAGACTTTCATGATTTCCTCGCCCGCGCGTCTGGCAAGCTCAACGACTTGTCTCACTAGGCCGAGGCCGATGTTTAGGGTCAAGGCACACCTCCACGATCTATCGCCATTTCCGCGCCCTTCATGGCGGAATTACCGCCGCTGGCCCCAGACGGTCTCGCCGCCGGCCAAATCGTCCGTCGAGAATTCCTCGGCGGCGAAACGCCAAGCCTTGAAGCCGCCGGACCAGTGGTTGGCCGCCATCCCGGCCTTGGCCTTGAGGTTAGCCATGAATTTACCGGGCTCGGGAAGAAGCTCCCAGACGGAGGGCAAAAAGAGAGCGCGGTGTCCCTGGTCCTCGATGATCAAACCGTCGACGCCGGGGCGGAGTTGGGCGAGCAAGTCCGCCTCGTCGGTGAAAGCCATGGGCTGGGAGTCGCCTAACACCGATATGGATAGGGCGAGTCCTTGCAGTTCCCGTTTCGTCAATGGTTTGAAGCGCCTGTCCTTGAAGGCGGAGGAGAAGGCGTTCTCGGCAACGTCGACCACCAACGAACGGTGGGGCTCGGTCGAGCCGATACAGCCGCGAAGCTTGCCGTCCCGTTTCAGGGTAACGAAGCAGGCGGCTCGACGGCCGATGTCGGCCGGGTATTCGGCGGCGTTGACCGTCCGCGGCTTGCCAAAAGCCAAGCCGTGCTCGATGGAGGCGGCGGCAAGGCGCAGCAGGGTCGGACCGTGGTCCGCCAGCAGCCGGCGCGTTTCCTTGGCGAACGCTTCCTCGCCGTCCCGTTCACTGGCATCGTCATCGGCCTCCAGGAAAATCCACGAGCCGTAACCGACCACCCGCTCCCGCGTCCCGGCGGTGTCGCCGGAATTGCACACGTCCAGGGTATCGACCTTGAGACCGCGGCGCTTGGCCGACATCAACATGCCCCAAACGGGGACGCGCCCGCAGGCCTGGTCCTGGCCGATGCCGGCGGGGTCGAGGTTCTCTATCGCCCGGCAGGTGACACCGTCCAGGCGGCGGGCACTGTCGTAATCGAGATAATGGCTGAGGTCGGAACTGATGACGATCAGGGTTTCCGGCCCGCCCCAAAGGCGCTCGATCACCTCGGCCACCTTTGCACCCCTGGTCTGGCCGACGATCAGCGGGACAAGGGTAAAGCCCTCCAAGACCACTTGCAGGAAAGGCAGCTGCACCTCCAGGCTGTGTTCCTTGGCATGGCTGTCGTCGAAGACCTCGACCTGGGGAAGGTCGAGGATGGCGCCGCCGGCTTCCCGGTCCACGGGCACCTCGCCCAAGGGCGTTAAAAAAGCATCGGCGCCGCTGAGCGCCAGCCCCCGCACCGGCAGGCGGTGACAGGGGCCCAGGAGAACCACCCGGCGAATGCTCTGGCGGGCGGGTTTGAGCCTGGCGTAAGCGCTCGCCGCCACCTGACCGGAATAAATATAACCGGCATGCGGGGCGATGACGGCCTTCGGCGCCGGGCCCGTCGGTTCGCCGGCTTGCGCCAAGTAAGAGCGCACCGTTGCGTCCAGTTCCTTGGCGTCACCGGGGTAGAAAGCGCCGGCCACGGCGGGTTGCCTGACCGAGGTCATGGTTGCCTCCTTTGGAAACCGCCCTAATTTAATTAAGTAATCCCGGATTTCGGGTCTGTAAAGGGGAGTGGTGGAGATGACTCCAGGATTGACGTTACCGGCGGTGGCGCCCACTTAATCATCAAGTTATAAAAAGATGTACACCTTTCCGGCGGCGAACGGCGGCAATGCAAACAAAGCCATCACCCGAGACCTTCGCCGATGCCCATCCCGGCCGATATTGGCACGTCCTTGACGATGGCCGGGTGCAGTGCGACCTCTGTCCGCGCTTGTGCAAGCTGCGCGAGGGGCAGCGGGGGCTCTGCTTCGTCCGCGCCCGCCGGGACGAGCAGGTGGTTTTGACCACCTACGGGCGTTCCAGCGGTTTTTGCGTCGATCCCATCGAGAAGAAACCGCTCAGTCATTTCCTGCCCGGGACGCCGGTGCTCTCCTTTGGCACGGCGGGCTGCAACTTGACTTGCAAGTTCTGCCAGAACTGGGACATCAGCAAGGCCCGTGAGTTCCACCGCCTGACCGATAAGGCGACGCCGGAGATGATCGCCGACGCGGCCCATCAAACCGGCAGCAGAAGCGTCGCCTTTACCTATAACGATCCGGTCATTTTTCTAGAGTATGCCGTTGACGTCGCCCAAGCCTGCCACGAGCGGGGCATCCAGACGGTGGCGGTGACCGCCGGCTACATCCGCGATGAACCGCGGGTCGAGTTTTTCCGCCACATGGATGCCGCCAACGTCGATCTCAAGTGTTTCACCGAGGATTTCTATCGGCGGCTTTGCAGCGGCCATCTCGAGCCGATCCTGGAGACGCTCAAGTATCTCAAGCATGAAACCGACGTCTGGTTCGAGATCACGACGCTGTTGATTCCCGGCGAGAACGACTCGCCAGCCGAACTGGAGGAAATGACCCAATGGGTCGTCGATGCCCTGGGCCCCGACGTTCCCATGCACTTTTCCGCTTTCCATCCCGACTGGAAGATGCTGGACCTACCCAGAACGCCTTTATCGACGTTGAGCCAGGCCCGCGACATCGCCATGAAAAACGGGCTGCGCTACGCATATACGGGTAACGTCCACGACTTCGTGGGCGAAAGCACCTATTGTCATGACTGCGGTTCGATACTGATCGGCCGCGACTGGTACGTGCTGTCGACCTGGAACTTGACGGACGACGGCAAATGCACCAATTGCGGCGCCGCTTGCGCGGGGATTTTCGACGGCCGGCCGGGCGATTGGGGGGCGAGACGGTTGCCGGTGCGGCTGGGTCCGCCAGCCAAACGGCCAGCGAGGGCGTGAGCGGTTCTTCAACGTCCGATGCCCGTTCCCGCCCGCGCCGGGCGCGGTTTTGTGCTAAGAGCCACGCCTCGGTAAAACTAAGCGGCGTTAAAATGAATAAGAAATGGCTGGCCCTGGCCCTGAAGTTTCTGGTCTCGGGGGCTCTGATCTGGTTTCTGCTCTCCAAAATCGATATCGGCGCGGCCAAGGAGCGAATTGCCGATGCCGATCCCGGGATGTTGTTATTGGCGATCCTGATCTTTCTTTTTCAACTGATCATTTGCGTCTTCCGATGGCGGGCGGCCCTCGCCGCCATCGAAGCCTTCCTGTCCTTTGTTGACGCCCTGAAAATTTATTACATCGGCGTGTTTTTCAACCAGACCCTGCCGTCATCGGTGGGCGGCGACGCGGTGCGTATTTACAAAGCCTACCGCGCCGGCATTGGCCTTCGCGGGGCGGTCAACGGGGTGATGCTGGAAAGGGCGGGAACCGTCGTTGCGCTGGTGCTGGTGGTGCTCGCGACGCAGCCTTTCTTCCTCCCCAGGGTAGGCGAGGAGGTGGCGAAATGGATCGCTCCGGTGGCGGTTCTTATCTTTTTGGGGGCGCTGGCGGGACTGGCCGTCCTCATGGTTCTCGACCGTTTCCCCGTTTCGTTTCACCGCTGGCGGCTGATCCGTGGCTTGGCCGCCCTGGCCACCGACACGCGGCGGGTCTTCCTCGCTCCCGGCCCTGCGTTCAGGGTCTTGGGCTGGGCCGCCGCCGGCCATGTCAACCTGACTCTAGGCGTCTATTTCATCGCCCTGGGCCTGGACCTGGACGTCACCTTTGTGGATTGTCTGGCCTTGATTCCGCCGGTCATCCTGATCACCACCTTGCCGATCTCGATTGCCGGTTGGGGCGTTCGCGAAGGCGCCATGGTCGCCGCCTTCAGCCTCATCGGCGTCGCCGCCGAGGGGGCGCTTGTCCTGTCGCTTTTGTTCGGCCTGTTGGCTATCGTCACCAGCCTGCCGGGCGGGGTGATCTGGCTGTTGAGCGGCGACAGAAGCAAGGACATGAACGTTCCCGATATGGAGGCCGAGACCGTCCCCGCCCCATCCGGTGAAAACCGGGAATGATCCGAACAAATCCTTATCTTTTGCCGCCGCCATCGCTACATTACTTGACATCACCTGATCCGAAAAAATTCCATTTCAAGAGGTTTATTCATGAAAGTCGTCTTTTCCAAGCCGGTTCTACCCGATACGGGCGCGCTGGTCGTCGGCGTGTTGCAGAACCGCAGACTCACTCCCAGCGCCAAACTTTTAGACAGCAAAATGAATGGCGAATTGACGCGGGCCATCAAGGCCAGCCGCTTCAAGGGGGCGAAGGCCCAAACCTTGACCATACTGGCGCCGGTTGGAACCAAGCTCGACCGGGCATTCGTGGTCGGCCTGGGCAAGGCGAAAGATATCAAGTCCCTCGGCATGCAGGCCCTGGGGGGAGGGATATACGCGGCGCTCGGGTCGAAAGGCGACAAGATGGTGGCCGTCGCCATCGATGCCCTGGAAGGGTGCAAGTTGAATCCGGCGGAAATGGCGGCTGAAGTAGCCTACGGCGCCCGGCTCAGGTCTTTTCAGTTCGACAAGTACAGAACCAAGGAAAAGAAAACCGACAAGCCAACCCTGAATACCCTGAGAGTCCTTTGCAGCGGTTTCGCCAGGGCGAAAACCGTTTTCGCCGGCAAGGAAAAGATCGCCGACGGCGTCTTTTTTACCCGTCATCTGGTCTCGGAACCGCCAAACGTCATATACCCGGAATCCCTGGCCAATCAGGCAAGGACCCTGACCAAACTGGGCGTCAAGGTGCAGGTTCTGAACCGGGCACGGATGCAAGCCCTCGGCATGGGCGCCCTCCTCGGCGTCGGCAAGGGCAGCGCCCGGGAACCGAAAATGGTGGTCATGCAATGGCATGGCGCGCGCCAATCGGCGGCCAAGAAGCGCGGCGGCCGGGCCGACGTTCCCATTGCCTTTGTCGGCAAGGGCGTGACTTTCGACTCCGGCGGCATTTCGATCAAACCCTCGCGCGGCATGGAGGACATGAAGTGGGATATGGGCGGGGCGGGTGTCGTCATCGGCTTGATGAAAACCCTGGCCGGACGAAAGGCACGGGTCAATGCCGTCGGCGTCATCGGCTTGGTCGAGAACATGCCTTCGAGCACCGCCCAGCGTCCCGGCGACATCGTCACCTCAATGTCCGGCCAAACCATCGAGGTTATCAACACCGACGCCGAGGGGCGGTTGGTTCTGGCCGATGCCTTATGGTACTGCAAGGATCGTTTCAAACCGAAACTGATCATCGATCTGGCGACGCTCACCGGCGCCATCATCATCTGTCTGGGCAACCAAAAAGCCGGTTTGTTCTCCAACGACGACGTTTTGGCCAAACGGATCGCCGCCGCCGGCGAGGTGGTGGGCGAGCCGGTCTGGCGTATGCCGCTGGGCGACGAATACGACAGAATGCTCAAATCCGACACCGCCGACGTGAGAAACATCAGCGGCGGCCATGGGGCCGGGAGCATCACCGCGGCGCAGTTCCTGCAACGCTTCGTCGACAAGACGCCCTGGGCGCACCTGGATATCGCCGGCGTCACCTGGTCGAAGAAGGATCTACCCACCGTGCCGAAGGGCGGCACCGGCTTCGGGGTTCGCCTGCTCGATTGCCTGGTCGCCAATCATTATGAAAGCAAATAAGCAGGATTTTGAGGCCGGTCGGTGACCGAAATCGCTTTTTACCACCTGACGAAATCATCTCTGGAGGCGGCCTTGCCCAAGCTTCTGGAAAAAACCCTGGCAACAGGCAAACGGGCGGTTGTCGTCGCCGGATCCACGCAACGGGTCGAGGCCCTGAATTCGCTGCTCTGGACCTACGAACAGGGTTCCTGGCTTCCTCACGGCGGCGGCAAGGATGGCAACGCCGAAGACCAGCCGATCTGGCTTGCGATCGGCGACGAAACCCCTAACGGCGCCACTTTCCTGTTTCTGACCGATGGCGCGGCCTCCGAGCGCGTCGGCGATTACGAGCGCTGTTTCGAGCTGTTCGACGGCAACGATCCGGCGGCTGTCGAAGCGGCGCGGAAATGCTGGAAGGCCTATAAGGAAACGGGCCACGAACTGACGTACTGGCAGCAGACCGACAGCGGCGGCTGGGAAAAGAAGGGATAATACCAAGGATCGATGATAATGACCCATAGAGATCGCCTCGGCGCCCCGTCGGGTAGGAGAAAAGTTGCCGGCGATGCGGCACATCGTCAAGACTTTTCGACGCCCTCCGACGGGGCGCCGAGGCGACCGGAACGGCGGTTTCCCAAGGCTTTCGGACGTCGTCGTGCCCGTCTCGCGATGCCCCGCATCGCCACGCCGCGCACTCCTAGCCGAAAGCCTTGGGAAACCGTCTCTATGGGTCATTATCGTCGATCCTTGGTATGAGCGGGGGGCGCGGCGGGCGAATGGCGCGCATCCTTGTTGTCGGTTCGGTGGCCAGGGACGAGGTGATCCGCCTCGGCACGCCTTTTCACGCCGGCACCCACATGCAAGGCGAATGGCTGGGAGAGCGTCTCGGCGGCGGTGCCTCGAACACCGGTGTCGCCCTGGCCCGCGCCGGTCACGAGACGGTAATCGTCTCCGCCACTGGCAACGACAGGGTGGGCCGGGAACTGCTGGCGGAATTAACCGCCAACGGCATCGACAGCTCGCAAATCATCACCGTCGAAGGGGCGTCGACCCGCTCGGTGGTGATGATCGATCCCGAAGGCGAGCGCACCATCGTCAATCTCAACCGCTGCCAAGAGACGAAACCGCCGGCGCGTCTCCTCAACGTGGCCGCGGATAGCCTTTACGTACGAAGCTGGTCTCCAGACCTGGGCCCGCTTCTCGATGCCAAGATGCAATCCTGCCGCGTTATCGCCCATATGCCGCCTTGCGGCGACGGCGTCCGGCCGGCTCACATTCTGGTCGCTTCCCAATCGGACCTTGAGGCTTTGATGCTCAACGAACCTTTCGAGGCGGGCCGCCGGGTCGCCGGGAACGCTCTTGAGTGGGTGATCGTCACGCGGGGTGAAAACGGCGCCACGGCTTATGCCCTTGACGATCATTTGTCCGTTCCGGCGCCGAAAGTGAAAGCCATCGACACCACCGGCGCCGGCGATGCGTTCGCCGCCGGGCTTATCCATGCCCTGGTCTCCGGCGCCGATATGAACCAGGCGCTTACCACGGCTTGCGCCTGGGGCGCGGAGGCGACTAAATGGGAAAGCTCGACGCTTCCCATTGAGGCTATAAAAAGCCTCGTTTAATTTGGAAATTCGGTGACAGCATACTTAATTCAATATCAGGGATTACTGAAATTCCATCTCTGTCCGCCGCAAGGGGGCGCGAATTAAGTATGCTGTCACCGAATTTCCAAATGCCGCCAGGATTGGGTTGCCCCCGGTCATGGAATAAGGATATAACCCGCGGCTCCTGCCCGGGTATCGGAGAACAAAAGCCCTGACAAGGGACCGGCCGGACGGGAGTTGGGGAGTACTTTCGTTTCAATCATATTTCAAATCCAAATGAGGTTTTCAGGGCATGGATGTCGAACGCACCTTGTCGATCATCAAGCCGGACGCCACGGCCCGTAACATCACGGGCAAGATCAACACCTTTTTTGAAGAGGCCGGGCTGCGCATCGTCGCCCAGAAGCGTCTTCACCTGACCCGTCAACAGGCAGAGGTTTTTTACGCCGTCCATGCCGAACGGTCTTTTTTCAATGAACTCTGCGATTACATGATTTCCGGTCCGGTGGTGGTCCAGGTCCTTGAAGGTGAAGAGGCCATTGCCAAGAACCGCCAAGTCATGGGCGCCACCAATCCGGCTAATGGCGAAGAGGGCACCATCCGCAAGGAACTTGGCGTCAACGTTCAGGAAAACTCGGTGCATGGATCCGATTCGCTAGATAACGCGGCCAAGGAAATCGCCTTTTTCTTTGCCGAGTCGGAAATCGTCGGTTGATGCAAAGCCCGCTCTAGACATCAGACGCGGCCGCCTCCGGCCGACTTTCCATCATTCCGCGCCGGGAATCACTTGCTTGGTTTATTTTCGCCGGCCGCCATCGGCACAGGGATTCACAAGCGCTCCTTCGGGTGCCCCGGCACCGTCGATAAGGACGCGCCCGCCGGCGATGCGCAGCCGTTTTTCGGCAAACAGCCGCACCGCCCGCGGATAGATGCGGTGTTCCTGGGCGAGGATCCGGGCGGCCAAGGCATCGGCGTCGTCGTCGCCGTGCACGGGTACGACGGCCTGGATGATGACCGGGCCGTCGTCCATGTCCGGGCGGACGAAATGAACCGTGCAGCCGGAAAAGCGCGCCCCCGATTCAACGACCTGCTCGTGCGCGTGCACGCCCTTGAACGCCGGCAGCAACGAAGGGTGAATGTTGATCAGCCGATCACGCCAGGGATTGATGAAACCGTCGGTCAACAAGCGCTTGAAGCCCGCCAGACAGATCAAATCCACCCCGCTTTTCTCGAGGGCTTCGTTGAGCCCCGCCTCGAAGCTTTGCCGATCCTCGAAAGCTTTGTGATCGACGACGGCCGCCGGGATGCCGGCCGCCTCCGCGCGCCCCAGCCCGGCGACGCCGGGAACGTTGGAAATCACCTGTACGATGCGGGCCGGAAAGGATTCCTCGGCGCAAGCGTCGATCAGGGATTGCAGGTTGCTGCCGCGGCCGGAAATCAAGACGGCCAGTTTTATCCGGACCATGCTTCCTCCACCCCTTTGATAACGACCGCCGGGCCGTTTTCAGGACGCCGCTTGACGGTTCCGATGGGGATCACGGTTTCCCCTTGCCGCGTCAACACCTCGGTGACCTCGGCCGTCCGCTCCGCCGCCACCACCACCGCCATGCCGATGCCGCAATTGAAGGTCCGCGTCATCTCGTTCGCCTGGATGTCGCCTGTCTTGGCCAGCCAAGTGAAGACCTCGGGCGGGGTCCAGGACGTGGCGTCGATTTCGGCGCAAAGGGACGCGGGGAGGACACGGGGGATATTCTCGACCAGCCCGCCGCCGGTGATATGGGCCAACGCCCTGACGCCGCCGCCGATGGCGGCGAGACAGCTTTTCACGTAGATCCGGGTCGGTTCCAGCAGCGCTTGGCCGAGGCCGAGGCCGCTGGCGAAGGGAGCCGGCTGGGCATAATCGAGTCCGGCTTCCTCGATGATGCGGCGGACCAGGGAAAAGCCGTTGCAATGGAGTCCATTTGAAGCGAGCCCGAGGATGCTGTCACCATCGGAAACCGTGCCGCCGGTCAAAACGCTTCCTCGCTGGACGGCGCCAACGGCGAAACCGGCAAGATCGTAATCGCCTGGCCCGTACATTCCCGGCATTTCCGCGGTTTCGCCGCCGATCAGGGCGCAGCCGGCTTGCTTGCAGCCCTCGGCGATGCCGGAAACGATGCTTTTCGCCACGGCCAAGTCCAATTTGGCCGTCGCCAGGTAATCGAGGAAGAACAGCGGCTCGGCGCCTTGCACCACCAGGTCGTTGACGCACATGGCGACCAGGTCGATGCCGACGGTGTCGTGTTTGCCCATGGCAACGGCCACTTTCAGCTTGGTGCCGACCCCGTCGGTACTGGCGACCAGGATAGAATCGCCGTGGCCGGCGTTCTTGAGATCGAACAGAGCGCCGAAACCGCCAAGGTCCGATGCGACACCTGGGCGGTGCGTGGATCGCCCCAGGGGCTTGATGGCCTCGACAAGGTCGGCGCCGGCATCTATATCGACGCCGGCATTCTTGTAGCGAAAAGTGCTAATACCTTTTCCCTTGGCCATGGTGTGTTAAATTACCTACCTCTCAGGGGATCGAAAATACCGTATCAAGGACTCTGTGCAATGATCGATCGCCGCATGCCTCTCGCTCGGCGCCGGATCGCCACCGTTGTCTTGGTGTACTTGGTTTTGCAGTTGGCTGCCACCCAAGCGGCGCGGGCGCAAGTGGAGGATGTCTTCGAAATCCGCGGAGTCGCTGTCGACGTCACCTCCGAAACGGCGGCGGCGGCGCGGGAAATGGCTCTTGCCGGCGGCGAGGCCACTGCTTTCCGCCGGCTCTTTGAGCGCCTGACTCTGAGTTCCGATCATGCCCGCTTGCCTGAATTGAGCCGAGACGGGATTTCGGCCTATGTGAAAGACTTTTCCGTCGCCGAAGAAAAAGTCTCGGCGGTGCGCTACATTGCCATTCTGAATTTCCGCTTCAAAAAAGCAGCCCTGCGCCGGTTGCTGATCTATGATCGGATTCCTTTCGCCGAGACCCTTTCAAAACCGGTCCTGGTTCTGCCCGTCTATCAAGCGGCGGGCGCGCTGCTCCTGTTCGACGATCCCAATCCTTGGCGGGAAGCCTGGGGGGCGTTTCCGGAGCAAGACGGCCTGGTGCCGTTGGTGCTGCCCAGGGGAGACCTGCCGGACATTGCCGCCATCGGGCCCGAACAGGCGCTAAACGGCGACATTCAGCGCTTGGACGCCATTGCGGCGCGTTATGGCGCCGGTGATACCCTTGTCGCTCATGGGGCTCTGCGCATGAATGCCCGTGGCCGGTCCGACCTGGAGGTCTTTGTGACCCGTTATGGTACGGCGCAAGTGGAACAGACCATGGTCAAGACCTTTTCCCCGGTCGCCAGCGAAAACCTGCAAAGCCTGTTGACACGGGCGGCGAACGAGCTGATCAGCCAAGTCAATGATAACTGGAAGCGGGACAACCTGTTGCGATTCGGTCAACAGGCCGTGGTCGCGGTGACGGTGCGGATCGGGGGATTGGCGGACTGGCTCAAGGTGCGTGAACATCTCGCCGGTGTCGCCGTCATAAGCCGTGTCGATCTTGTGCTGTTGTCCCGAGACGAAGTGAGAGTCAACCTGCATTACATCGGCGAGCCGGAACAACTTGCCCTGGCATTGGAACAAGCCGACCTGATCATTACCAGGGAAGGCGACAGCTGGATTCTGGGGCTGTCCTCCGTTGCCCGGCAAGGGGGGACATAGTGTTCCGTCTCATTGGTTTGTGCACATCAGGGCCGGGGCGCTAAACCCGTGAATATTCCCAACCTCATCTCTCTCGCCCGCCTGCTCTCCGTGCCGGTCGCCGTTTGGCTGATCCTGGCGGGTGAAATCCAGGGTGCTTTTTGGCTATTCATCGCCGCCGGCGTCAGCGACGCGGCCGACGGGTTCATCGCCAAACGCTTCAACGCCGAAACCGTACTCGGGAAATTCCTCGACCCGATTGCCGACAAGGCGCTCCTGGTCAGCGTCTTCGTCACTTTGGGGCAAGTAGGGTTTTTGCAAACCTGGCTGGTGATCCTGGTGGTTTTCCGCGATGCCGTGATCGTCGGCGGCGCCCTCTTGTTCGAAACCCTGACCCATTCGCTGACCATGGAACCCCTGAAAATCAGCAAGGTCAACACCGTTGCCCAAATCGTACTCGCCGCCGTCGCCCTTGGCTTTAACGGCTTTGAAGTCAGGGATCCGGGGGTCGTCGACGTCTTGGCCGTTGTTGTCGCCGTGACCACGGTTCTTTCCGGTTTGCTCTATGTGGTCAAATGGACCGGCCGCGCCGCCGACATAGAGGACCAAAAGTGACAAGGGGAATGCACACCGCTATTTGGTTTACCGGCTTGGCGGTGTTCTTGGCGCTGCTTTCCCTGCTCAGCAGCGTGCTATTTCCTTTCGTGGCGGGAATGGCCGTGGCCTATTTCCTTGACCCGGTCGCCGACCGTCTGGAGAAATGGGGCGTTTCCAGGACATTGGCGACGGTTCTCATTCTCGCCGCCTTCTTCGTCGCGGCGGTAGCTCTGGCGATCTTTCTGTTTCCGCTGTTGCAAGGCCAGGTGGTCGGGCTTTTCACCCGTTTACCGGATCTGATCGAGACGCTCCGCCTTCAGGCCGAGCCTCTCCTGAAACAGATGTGGGCCGACCTTCCTCCCGACACCCTTGAGCAGCTGCGCGACACGGCCGGATCCTTCACCAGCGAGGCCGTGCAATGGATCCTCGGTCTGCTCGCCGGTTTATGGAGAGAGGGCCTAGCTTTATTCCAACTCCTGTCTTTAGTGCTCATCACGCCGGTTGTCGCCTTCTACATATTGCGCGATTGGGATCTCATCGTTGCCCGTCTGGACGATTTGCTGCCCCGTGAATCGGCGCCGACAATCCGCGTGCAAGTCGCGGAAATCGACCGCACCATCGCCGGGTTCGTGCGCGGGCAAGCGAGCGTCTGCTTGGTCTTGGCCGGTTTCTACGGCGTCTGCCTGACCCTGGTGGGGCTGCAATCCGGACTTCTGGTCGGCATCGGCGCCGGTTTGATCTCGTTCATTCCTTATGTCGGCGCCTTGGCGGGGGTCGCCGCGGCAATGGGTATTGCGTTGGTCCAGTTCTCCGAATGGACGCCGTCCGTCCTGGTGGCGGTGGTTTTCCTCGTCGGCCATGCGGCGGAAAGTTACGTTCTGACGCCAAAGCTGGTAGGCGGCCGGGTGGGCCTGCAACCCATTTGGATCATTTTCGCCTTGCTGGCCGGTGGCGCCCTCTTTGGATTCACCGGCATTTTGCTGGCGGTGCCGGCGGCCGCCGTGATCGGCGTCATGGTCCGCTTCGCCGTCGAGCGCTATTTGCGAAGCCGTTTCTATCGCGGCGAAGAGTCTTTGCGGGCGGCGCCCGCCGACAAGGATGGGCGGTGAGCGCTTATCGGCAGATACCTTTGGCTTTCGGTCACCGGCCGGCTTTGTCGGGCGAGGATTTCCTGGCCGCGCCCGGCAACGCCGAGGCCGTTGCCTGGATCGATCGCTGGCCCGACTGGCCAATGCCGGCTCTGATCCTCTTTGGCCCCGCCGGTTGCGGCAAGACCCATCTGGGCCAAGTCTTCCTGGGTTTGAGCGAAGGACGGGCCATCACCCCGGAACAACTTGCCCGGACGGAACCGCCGCGACTTCTCGAAGGCACTTCAGCCTGCCTGCTTGACGGCGCGGCGGCCTTTCTCGATAGCGGTCTCGAGGAACCGCTTTTGCACCTTTACAACACGGTCGAGGAAACCGGTTCCCGGATGATGCTGACGGCGCGCCGCCCGCCGGCCCGCTGGCGGGTGGCGCTCGCCGACCTTCGCTCGCGTCTCAACGCCGCCCCGGCGATCGGCATCGAGCCGCCCGACGACGCCCTCATCGCGGCGGTTGTCGTGAAACTTTTCAGCGACCGCCAACTAAGGATCGACGGCGAGATCGTCGATTACATGCTGGCCCGCATGGAACGCTCCTTCGAGGCGGCGCAACGTCTGGTCGCGGCGATCGACGCCCGCTCCCTGGCCGCCCGCCGCGACATCACCGTGCCCCTGGTCCGCCAGGTGCTGTCCGGCTTCGAGAAGGAACAACGGGATACTTAGAGCCTATCCGAATAACTGGAATCGTCAACTTGAAGATGGGATACTGAGCGAAATTGAAAAGGGGCCAATGCATCCGACGCGCCGTTCTTTAAAAAAACGGGCTTTCGCGGTAGGCCCAATCTCCAGTTCTAAACCGTAAGGCGCTGGCGGGCGATTCTTCCGCGGGGCTGCGAATGAGTAAACATTCGAATGACCGAATTCCTTTTGTGGATTTGGCCAAACAGTTTTCGTTAATCGAAAACGACGTCATGCCGGCGATCAGAAGCGTTGCCGAAGAGGCGGCGTTTATTCGAGGCCCCGCCTTGACCGACTTCGAGGAACGCTTCGCCGATCTCCATAATATCAAACATGCCATTGGCGTCGCATCGGGAACCGACGCCCTGTCCATATCGGTGCGGACTCTCGAAATCGGCCCGGGGGATGAAGTCGTTACGGTTCCCAATACTTGGATTTCCACGGCATTCGCCATCTCCCACGCCGGCGCCACGCCGGTCTTTGTGGAGATCAACCCCGATACCCATCAGATGGATCCCGCCGCCCTGGAAAAAGCGCTTACCCCCCGGACCAAGGCGGTGATCCCGGTCCACTTGTTCGGGCACCCGGCGCCGATGTCGGATATCGGACCCATCTGCCAACGCCGAGGCATCAAAATCGTTGAAGACGTAGCCCAGGCGCCCTTGGCGAGAGAACAAGGCAGACTTGCCGGAACGTTGGGCGACATGGCCTGTTTCAGCTTTTATCCCAGCAAGAACCTAGGCGCCTATGGCGACGGCGGCCTTATTCTCACCGACAACGACGATCTGGCGGCAACGGCGCTGCGTTTTTCCAATTACGGGCAGAACGGCACCATCATGTCCGGAGTCCACGATACCGTCGGATACAATTCCAGACTCGATTCGCTGCAGGCGGCTATCCTGCTCCGCAAACTTCCATACCTGCGCGAATGGACCGAAGCGAGACGCCGGGCCGCCGCCCGCTATGACGAATTACTGGAACCGCTGCCGGTGAAATGTCCCGCCGCGGCTCCGGGAGCGGAACCCGTCTATCATCTTTATGTCGTCCAGATCGACAATCGGGACGCATGTCATGCCTATCTGCGTGAAAACGGGGTGATGGCGCAACTCCATTACCCCATTCCATTGCATTTGCAGAAATGCTACCGGAATCTCGGATACAAGGAAGGCGACCTTCCCATCTCCGAAGGCGTTAATCGGCGGATCCTTTCCCTGCCCATTTATCCTGAAATAACGGATGAACAGATTAAGCGTGTCGTTGACGTTCTCGCCCGCTTTATCGAATCCGGACCATAAGTAACAATGACACAAAACAAGTGTAGCAATGAATGGTTAAATATAACGACGTTGGCATTGTAGACGTTACTTTCGGGAAGAACGTGACCGTCAGGCGTCCCGTAAATCTTTACGGCTGCACCATCGGCAACGACTGTTTCATCGGTCCATTCGTTGAAATCCAGAGGAACGTTATCATTGGGGAGCGTTGCCGAATCCAGTCTCACGGCTTCATTTGCGAATTGGTGAGTATCGGCGATGATTGCTTCATCGCCCACGGGGTGATGTTCGTGAACGATCTTTTCAGGAACGGCGGGCCGGCGCGGGAGAGACCCGAACTTTGGCGGCCGACCAATATCGGCAATAATGTTTGTATCGGTTCCAACGCCACCATATTGCCCGTATCGATCTGCGGCGATGTCGTCGTCGGCGCCGGCGCCGTTGTGACGAAAGATATATCGGCTCCAGGGATATACATGGGAAACCCGGCGAGAAAATCAGCTTCCTCCAGACGGGCGCCGCCAACTTGACGCATAGTGTTTTTTGCCCGCGGCTAGTGTCATGGTTTTGAAGTTCGTCACATTACATGTGCCTAATCCAGCACCGCCATTTACTGTTGCGGTCCAATCTCAATTTCACCATAATGCCGCTCAAAGCTGATAATATTACTCAGGGGGTGAACGGCATATTTGATTTCAAAGTACGAAATATTTCTTAATCCGCGCCGCCGTTAAGGCGAGAGTGGAATTTTCCGTGCGCCTCCCCCCCCCCGCACCACAGACTTATAATCAGAGAGGAGCAACGATATGGTTGGCAAGAAGAACATGGTTTTCGGTTTCGTCTATTTTCTGGCGAGCCTGCTTTTAGGCATGTACATGGCCTTCCTTCTGGACGGGGCCGACGCCCATGTCCTCACCAGCGAGGCGCGTAAAGCGTTCCGCGGCGCCCACGCCCACGCCAACTTGGAATCCTTGCTCAACATCTTCTTCGGCTACCTGCTGTGCCGCCTAGCCATTGAAGCCTGGGTCGCCAAGGTGGCGAGCGCCCTTCTCATCATCGGCGCCCTGCTCCATTCCGGCATGCTGATTCTCGCCAGTTTAGGGTTGCCGGGGGTGTTGCAGATAGCGCCGGTGGGGTCGCTCTTGCTGGTGGCGATGATGGCGCTGATGGCCTACGGGGTCCTCATGACCAAACAAATCGACTAGGGCGGATCGAGAGTTCGAACGGAGGACGGCCCGGAGGCGGCTCCGGGGAGGCAGGAAGTGGAACCGAGACCCGGATCGGCAAAGTCGCGCATATCGACTTCAACCGGCGGCGCGGGCGACAGCGCTCGCGCCGCCATACCCCGACCCGGACAAGCCTTTACACCCGTGGCGATGGTGATCGGCAACGGCCAGATCCACACCTCCAAGGCGGCGCGCGCCGCCTTGGAGGTCCGGCCAAATTCAGCTTTCCAAAGCCCGTTTCAGGGGATCGAGGAATTTCTCGTAAAGCCGCCATCGGCCCACCGATTTCGAGTAGATGGGCTGGCGAACCTGCCAGTTCGAGGCCGTGCGCACGGCCCGCCGGGTGTTATGGAATTCGAGGCAGGCGTCGTCCCACGGCAGCCCGAGAAAATCAATCAGGCGGCGGCTTTCCCCTTCCTGGTCGTTGATCAGGGCCTCGTAGCCGATGTCCATTACCTTTAACGGCAGGACCCGCCGCCAGTGGTCCATCAGGCTCTCATAGGCTTTGAAATAGTGGCCGATGTCTTCCAGCCGTGTCGTCCAGGGATGGGAATCGGTGAAATTCTGCAAGTAGCATGAAAGGCCCAGGTCCCGGGCGTCGCGGCGGCAGTGGATGATCCTGGCGGCGGGGTGCAGGAGGGCGATCAGGGCGAGGTGAAGGTAATTGAACGGCATCTTGTCGATGACGCGGGCGGCGCCGGGAGCCAAGGCGCCGAGACGGCGCAGGCGATCTTCCGCCAAGCGCCGCGATGTCTCGCCATCCATGACGGCCAAGCAATCCGGATAGGGAGTTTCCGTATCCAAAACCTTGGGCAAGTTGGCGGCGGCGATCGCTATGTCCTTCAGTTCCCCCGCCCCATGGACCAGCGGATGGCTGGCCGCGATCTGTTCGATGAGCGTCGTCCCGGAGCGCGGCATGCCGACAATGAACACAGGGACTTCCGACGGCAAACCGAAATCCCCGCGATCGGCGAAAAAGTCACGCCTGAACATTGCCTTCCTTTTGTCCACCATCGCCTACTGCGAGGCGCCATCGTAACGGCGGCCCGCCGCCGCCAGGGCTTGCCGCCGCGCTTCGTTGCCCTGCCGGTATAGGTCGAAAGCGGTATCGATTTCGCCCCGGCGGGCATGGTGCTCGGCGAGCGCGAAGCGAAGTTTGGCCTTGGCTTCATCGGAGAGACCGTTGTCGGCGAGCATTTCCCCGATCCGGCGTAATTCGCCGGCGGCGAATTCGACCCGCCCCGAGTTCGTCATGTTGTAGAAGACGTCCACATAATCCGGCTTGATGGCGAGGGCCTTTCGATAGTTGGCCAAGGCTTCCTCGGTCTTGCCCTGAGAGAGCATGACCACCCCCAACCCGTTGTGCGCCTCGGCGCAATCCGGGTTCATTTCGATGGCGCGGCGGAACATGGTTTGCGCTTCATCCAGCCGTCCGAGGGTGGTCAAACCGCCACCCAGATTGGACAAAAGCAAGGGGGAGTTGGGATCGAAGGCGACGGCTTGGCGGTAACGTTCGACTCCTTCTTCCACCCTTTCCATCGCCATCAAGACGTTGCCCAGGTTGTTATAGGCGTCGGCGTAGCCCGGATCGAGCTCGATGGCCCGCCGGCAGGCGGTCTCGGCTTGCTGGAAGTCGCCGAACTCGCGCAAAATGGCGCCAAGGTTGGAATGGGCCTTGGCGAAATCCGGATTGAGCTCCAAGGCCCCGCGGTAGGCGTCGGCCGCCTCGGTCAGCTTGCCCCGCACCCGTAAGGTGTTGCCGAGGTTGTTATGGGCGCCGGCGTCGGCGGGATTGAGTTCGAGGCCGCGCCGGAAGGCCGTTTCCGCTTCTTCCAGCCTGCCCCGAACGCCCAGGGTGTTACCCAGATTGACATAGGCGGCGGCGAAACCGGGGTCGAGTTCGATGGCCCGGCGGTGGGCGGCTTCGGCTTCGCCTGTCCGTCCCATCCAGCGCAGGGCCACGCCCTGGTGGTCATGAAAGGCGGGTTGGCGGCCGTCGGCGGCGATCGCCCGGCTGATGAGCCGGTATGCCTCCTCGTGGTCTCCCTGCTGGTGGGCAAGAACGCCAAGGAAGTGCAAGGCGCCGGCATCGTCCGGCTTCGCCGAGAGGACGTCCTCGTAGAGGACCTTGGCCTTGTCCAGCCGCCCGGCCCGGTGCTGCTCCAACGCCTCGTCCAACAGCCGATCCGTCGCCGCCGGCGCTCCCGGGCGTTGCCGTTTCGCCATCCGGCGCCGCTGCTTCCGATTCACCCTTTCCCTCTCCGTCGCTTCTCTCTAAACAGAAGATCAATGCCGGTTAGAGGCCGGACGATCCTACCGCCGGGATAATCCGAATGCCAACCCCGTCGCCTTCGGCAAAGCCGGGTTCCACCGCTTGGTCGGCCGCCCACGGCGGCAAAACAAGTTGAGTTTCCGCGAATGGGTAAAAGCGTGGTGCTCCAGGGAACATCTCCGATGAAAAAAAGCCTTTTGTTTATTGCCTTTTTCCCGGTCCTCGTTCTAGCCGGTCAAACCCTGGCGGCGGAACCGCTCCTCGACGCGGACTGGGTCGGGACCAACCTGCAACGGCCCGGCGTTGTGTTTCTCGACGTTCGCGGCAAGCGGGAGTTCGGGAACGCCCACATTCCCGGCGCCGTCCATACGGACTATGGCGGCAAAAAGGGTTGGCGGGTCAACAAGGGAGGCGTCAGGGGCCTGCTTCCCGGCATCGATTATCTGCAAGCCTTGATCGGCGGTCTGGGCGTCGACAACAAAACCCACGTGGTCGTCGTTGCCGGCGGCCACGGCGCCGGCGAGATGGCCAAGGCGGCCCGCCTCTATTGGACATTCAAGGTCCTCGGCCATGACGAGGTTTCCATCCTCGACGGCGGCATGACCGGCTATTTCGCCAACCGCGCCAATCCCCTGGCCAAGGGCAAAAGCAAACCCCGGCCGAAAACCTTCACGGCGCGCATGAATGCAAAGTTGCTGGCCACCGCCGAGGACGTGAAACGGGCGCTAAACGGCGGCGCGGCCCTGATCGACAACCGCTCCAGCGACCAGTTCCTCGGCATCAACAAAAGCGGTTCCGTCAAACGCCCGGGCACCATCCCCGGCGCCAAGAACGTGCCGGGCGTCTGGCTGACCAGGAACGGCGGCGGCGCTTTCCGCGATGCCTCGGCAATCGGCAAGCTCTACGAGACAGCCGGCGCCCCGACCGAGGGACCGGTCATCAACTTCTGCAACACCGGCCACTGGGCGTCCCTGGGCTGGTTCGTGTCTTACGAAATCCTCGGCAACAAGCGGACAAGAATGTACGACGGCTCGCTGGCCGAATGGACCACCGATCCGGCCAATCCCGTTGAGCGGCGGGTGAAGCTGCCCTGAGCGCACCGGGAAAACGGACGTAAGGTATATCCGGCTCTTTCTTGTAATATTGGCAAAACACCGGGCAGGCCGGTGTTTTGCCAATATTACTTGTTTTCAAATTGGTTTTATTATATTGTTTATAACGCATGTAATCCGCGAATTCGGTTCAATAGCGTTTCGCGAAGGAGGGGCGCATGGAAACGGAATCGAACACGAACGGACAGAGTATCAGCACGCATAAGGGCTTTGTGTTCGTTGTCGGGTTGAGTGTGCTTTCCCTTTACCTGCTTTGGGCCGCTTACGGCCATGCCCCTTTGGGCTTTGGCTCCGACGGGGAGCCGGCCGCCGGCGACACGGTCCAGGAGCACGGCGAGCCCGGCATGGGGGACGCCATGCCGGCGATGAAAATGGACATGCCGGCAATGGGGGGCATGATGGGTATGGGCGGCGGAATGTCCGCCGCCGAGTTCCAGCGTCGGACCGCGGCCTTCGTCACAATAAATACCTTGCCGGACGGCAGCGTCCGTCCGACGCGGCAAGGCATGGCGAAACTGAAGGCCATGATGGGCGAAGCGGAAGAAGCGGAACATGCACACCCGGGAGGCATGCCCGAGATGGTCATGGAGAAACCTGGCGCCGGCGAGGAGGCCCATGACGAGGAGCCCATCGAGGTCTACATCGCCGCCTCTCGATGGTCTTACGAGCCGGCGGAGCTCACATTGGAGACCGGCGTTCAATACAAATTCCTGATGATGGGAACCGACACCAGCCACGGCGCATCGATCAACCTCGGTAGCGCAAGCCGTATGATCCGGTTGCGGGCAAATGCACTGAGCGAAAACGTGATCACTTTTACCCAGCCGGGTGAATACTTCTTTTACTGCACCGTTTACTGCGGCATAGGCCACGACACGATGTTTGGCAAAATCATTGTCGAGTAGGCGGCGGCGGAAGGAAAACCGACGATGACCCAAAACTTGCTTGTGGACGGGCTGAAAAAACTGCCCAACACGGACAAGAACCTGCTCAAGGCCTTTATCGTCATGGCGGTGCTGACCCTGGCCCTCGGCGTCCTCTATGGGGTAACCAACGCCTTCATGCGCGCCGGCTTCATCGAATTGGAAGCCGAGATGGCCTACCAGATATTGACCCTGCACGGGGTCACCATCTTCTTCTACTGGCTATATTTCGTGCAGGCCGCGTTGGTGCTGATCTTAGCCGTGGTCTACACCGAGAGCGCCGGCGCCATCGCTTGGCGGCCGCTGGCGTGGCTCGGCTTCATCGCCATGACAATTGGCTTTATCCTCAACGAATTCAGCGTTTTAAACGGCGTGGCGATTCTTTACAACGCGCCGCCCGAGGTGGTCACCGAGGATAACAGGGCCCAGGCCGCTTACTTTTACGTCGGCTATTTGCTGCTCGGCGTCGGGCAGTTTCTGGTCGCGGTGCCGGCCATTTACACGGCGCTCAAACCCAAACTCGAAGGCAAGATAGAAACCTGGTCGGCGGTATCCTTCGCCGCCGTTGCCTGGGCTGGCCTGCTGATCGTCAGCTCCATGGCGGCGATCAACATCTTTCTGCCAGCGGCGGACTGGGCCTTCGGTACCAGTCAGACCATAAGCATGGGTTATGTAATGGGCTGGAATCTGCTGTTCCACAACGTCCACTACCTGCCGCTCATGGCTACCGCCTTGGTGTGGTACGCGCTGGTCGAGGTCATGGTGGGAGTCAAATCGATCTTCGGGCGGCGGTTTTCGAAAATCATCTTCGCCAGTTATTTGGTCTTCGTGCCGCCGACTTCCCTTTACCACATGTTCCTGGAACCCGACCTGAGCGAGGTGGTGCGGGTGCTTGGCTCTCTTTTGTCCCTGTTCATCAGCGTTCCCACCTTGCTCGTGTTCATGGTCATCGTCGCCACCCTCGAGGTGCATGGCCGCGCCCATGGCGGCAAAGGGATTTTCGGCTGGATCCGCATGCTGCCCTGGGGCAACCCGGCCATGAGCGCCGTTGGCATGGCGGTCGTCAACCTGGCCATCGGCGGTGGGTTATCCTTCGTGCTGATCATGGAAGGGCTGGCGCCGTTGCTCAGCGACACCTTCTTCGTCCCCGGCTATTTCCATTTCCTGACGGTGGGAACGGTGACGCTCACCTTCATCGCGGCGTTGCTCTACATCATCCCGGCCTTGAGCGGACGGGACTTGTGGAATCCTTCCCTGCTGAACAAGATTCCCTACTTGCTCACTTTCGGTCTGCTCATTTTCGGAGCGTCGGGTATCGCGGCCGGCTACACGGGGGTTCCGCGCCGTGTGTTCGACATCTCCTACGGCGGCGACGCTCCGGCCGTCTGGAGCACGGTCATGACCTGCGTCGGAATCGGCGCGATATTCATGACGGTGGCCCTGGCGGTCTATGTTTACGCTCTGACAGCGACGTTCTTCGGGCCCAGGCGTTCGCCCGGCGAGGAACTGCCCGGTCTTCCCGCCGTGTCCTGGGGCGGCGTCGCCCTCGGACGCCGGACGGCTTGGTTCGGCCCGCTTTCCGTGATGGTCCTTGTCGCCGGCATGTACGCTTTCACGGTGCTGGGTTTCAATCTCATGGACGGGCTGGCCATCGAGGTGATCGCCGGCGGACATTAAGACTCGTTGTTCGTAAGGAGACGAATGATGAAAAGCGAGGACGGTTGGCTTTTCGGCGTTATTTTTGCGATCTGGGGGGCTTTGTCGCTCATGTACTACACGATCCCGATGATCTACATGCCCACCAACGCCCGCGTGTGGGGGCTTGGCGCCGTGTTGTTCCTGATCCTGGCGATCTTGATCGGGATAGCGGAATCGGTGGGCCGGAAGAAAGGATCCGGCGGCGGCTGAGTTCATGTCCCGCCGAGCAGGCGTTGTCTCCAGCGGGCCGCCCGGACGCGGCGGTAGAGGCGGACGAGCTCTGAGGTATTGGTGTAAGGGCTTCCGCGGTAGGGAGCGACCAGGAAACCGCCGAGGCCCAGCCGGTGGACGAAATTCACATGCGCCGGGTTGTCGTCGACCAGGAAACCGCCGCTTATCCCGCGGATGTCCTTCGGCGGATCGCGGTTCTCGGGGTCGTAGTCCTCGCGAAACACGAAACAGCCGAAATGGCGTTCCAGCCCATGATCCTTCAGCACCGCCCGTGCCCGCGCCCTCGGCGACTGGGTCCACAGCGCCAGTTCGTATCCCTTCGCGTTGAGCTTTTCCAGCAGCGCCGTGATCCCCGGCCGCAGCTTGCGCCCGGCCTCGTCCGTGAGCGTGTTGTCGAGGTCGAAGACGACGATCATGGCCCATCTCGCGAGTACGGTTTTGACAAGTCCATTGTCTCACAATAACGGCGGCCGTCTGTTTTTTTTCGGTTCATCCGGATCGATCCCGTGGGCGTTGTGGACGATGCGTTCGAGGATGGCGTCGGCGAAGCTGGGTTCGCCGATGATATCGTGCCACTTTGGCGGCGGCATGCGCGTTTCGGCGATAAGTTGCCTGCTGGCCTCGTCGAGACAAACCAGCGGGCGCGTGTAGACCTCCAGCACATCTTCCATCGCCGCCACGAAGGCGGAATTGGCCTTGGGCGGGATGATCCATTGCCGTTTCAGATGCGCCTTGAGCGCGTTTTTTTTAACACCCGCCCGACAGTGTTGAAATGCACGGACACGACGATTTCAAGCTCCACCACCTTTTCCGCCAGAAGCCGCAACGTCCATTTGCAGCGTCCTTTCGGTGGCTTGGAGCAGGCCAAGGCGGTCAGTTTGGCCTGCTTTTCGCCGTCGAAAACAGGCTTGACCGGGGGTGTCTCG
>DUZD01000001.1 GCA_013349695.1 Rhodospirillaceae bacterium | reverse complement strand
AAAGTGCTCTGGCTGCGGTCTTCTCCCTCAACAAAACGCTTCATAAAGACCTCCCGCTAAAACTATGGGAGAATCATATCATGCATCCCGTTTTTACACAGCCTGGGTCATTAACGGCGGTTTCAGGAGGCGGCGTTTAAGGTCTGCTTTGTGGCCGTAAGCCGACCATCTCAATTCAGATTGCCGGCCTAATGGATAGCCGCGCCGTCTGCCTGCTTATGCGAAAGCAGCACTTCAACCGCCTTCGCGATCCGCACCCACACAGCCTTGCCTTCCATGGCGCCGGCCTCAAGGAGTTCACCGGCTCTCAGCGCCGCGTGGATAGGCGCCCTGCCGCCGTGCTGCTTTATCAGCACGTTGGCGGAACGGTGCTTTAAGAGACTTGGCCATGCGTTTTCCAGCCATGCGCTTTATGCAATGCTGCGTTGAACAAATCGCCGTTGCGCGCTGGGAAATTTCATCTACGTCAATATAAAGGCCAACTCTCAACTTCATATTAGACAGTTATCAACATGATGATAGACCACATAGGCCACAAGGAATTCTCCACCGGGCACCCAGTCTTCGCCTTCATCATCACACTCGTACTCATCGGATATTTTCTTTTAAATGCAACCCAACCATTAAGCTGAATGTTGCTTCGCAACATCTGGCGAATTTTCGGGCGCAATGCTCGAAAAAAGGGTTCGTGTCTATGGCAGATTGTCTCGACGCTGAAGCTGTGCTCTGATCCTTCGAGCCTGAGCATGCCTGCGATCTGCTCCGGCGACCATGCGGGGCAATTCATTCAGTCACCGCACCCGACCGGTTTTTTCAAGATGCTCCCGCGGCGTCTTCCTTGGGGTAGCCGGCGAAGTAATCCCCTGCAAAGCCCTCCCGCTTCATGCCGGCCGCCGCCTTGATGAAGGGGAGCGCAGCTTCCAAAAGTGTGGCGATGTGATCGATGTCCTCCTGGACGGCGGGCAGGGCTTCCGCATTGATTTCCTCGGCGAGGGACACTGCCTCCCGGACCTTTAGGACAGCATCGCCAATTGCTTCGCAGGGCGCATACCAGATTATCGGCTGGAAGCCATGGATAATGCCGACGAGCTGCCGCAACAAGTCCCTGTTTTCCGGTTTTTCTTCCTCGCTCCTGTAAAGCTCCGCGACCAGCGCGGGCAGGGAAGCACAAGCTCGCATAAGGTGGTCCGGGGCTTTAATCCGTAAAATTTTTTCAAATACCAACTGGAATCTCGATAACTTGGTTCGTGAATTTAGCATCCCCTTTCTCAACGGCGACGATAGTCCCCTTCCTGGTGATGAAAAAAGATCGGTCCCATGCCGACCCTACGGGAAGGATAGTCATAAAGACTGCATCAAGCGACCAGACACACGGACTAAAGCGTCCGCCGTTCAGTCCAACCGCGCTTTCGGGAATTGGCGGAGAGTGTTCAATCTCCGGTTTGAAGCCGCTCGACCAGTTGCCGGACCGAGGGGATGAAACCGTTATCGTAAAACGGATCGGTGGCGAACTTATAGGCGTTGTGGCCGGAAAACATCAGGTTGTCCTCCAGGCCTCCGTCATGGGCGATGGACTGCAAGGTCTTTTGGATGCAAAACGACCGGGGATCCGCTTTCTTGCCGGTAGAGCCGTTTTCGTTTTGGGACCAATTGCTGAACTTGCAGGAAGACAAACAGCCCATGCAATCTCGCTGATCGGTAAGGATTTCCGTGGATTTTTCCGGGGTCACGAAAATGAGGGTGGATTCGGGGGTTTTCATGGCCACGGTGAATCCCTTGGCGATCCAATCGTCGGCGCGGGCCTTGTCGTCGGGCATGAGATAGACCAGCCGGCCGCGGGCGCCGACGGGCAGCGCGGCGGTGTATTCGTTCGTCGGCCGCCGGGAAAAACACACTTGGTGTTTATTCCGTTCCACCAGTTCCGCAAGGAAACTGTTACTGACCGCCGACGAATAGAAGCCGGTGGGGCTGAACCGGTTGAGAAGCACGTCTCCTTCCTTCAGGGAGAGGAGTTTTTTCTTCCACTTTTCCGAAACCGGACTTTCCTGGGTCAGGATTGTCCGCGTCCCGAACTGGAAAGCGATGGGCCCCAGTTCCTTGTTGCCGACCCAATCCTGCCAGTCCCGCAAAAACCATAAGCCGCCGGCCATGAAGATGGGCGTCTCGCCTTGACCGATGCCCCGCATGACGGCGCGCAGTTCGCGGACCCGGGAAAAAGGATCCTGGGGAGAATCGGGGGTTTCGGAATTGCTAAGCCCGTTGTGTCCGCCGGCCAGCCAGGGATCCTCGTAGACCACCCCTCCGAACCAGTCGGCATAATTGTGATAGGCGCGCTTCCAAAGCACGCTGAAGGCGCGCGCCGATGAAATGATGGGGTAATAATAGACTTTGTACCTGCTGGTGATTTCGGCCAGCCGGAAGGGCATGCCGGCGCCGCAAACAATGCCGTGAACCAAACCCTTGGCCCCTTCCAGGATGGCTTGCAGGATGCTGGCGGTGCCGCCGGCTTCCCACAGAAAGTTCATAAGCAAAGGGCCTTTGCCGCCGGATGTTTCATGGGCGATCCGGGCCTGTGCAATGCCGCCCCGGATGGCGTAGGCGATCAGTTCCTCCTGGCGCTTGCGCCGCGTCTTGCCATGATACACCTGCTTGATCGGGTCTCCTTGCCGGTTATAGGAATCGGCGTTGATGGCGGAAGCCGTACCGACAGCTCCGGCCGCCACCCATGCGCCGGCGCTCTCGCCGTTGGAAACCGCGATGCCTTTGCCGCCTTCGACCAGGGGCAGGACTTCGCGCCCCGATATGACCATGGGTTCAAGAGGCTTCACTAGAACAAGCCCTCAAAATGTTTTATGCCGGTCGTTGCCCGATTCGATCAGGGGATTCCGGCGGCGCATGGCGATTTTCATAATAAGTATCTAGTCACGCTTCCCCGCCATTTCACCCCCTGCCAGGATCATCGCGACGCCTGGCCCGAAATATCATCGCCGGTGCTTTGATCGACCGCCTTCATCGACAGCTTGACTTTGCCCCGGTCATCGATGCCGATCAGCTTGACTTTCACCATATCGCCGACGTTGACGATGTCGGTGGTTTTATTGACCCGCCTGGGCGCCAGTTCGCTGATGTGAACGAGACCGTCCTTGCTGCCCAAGAAGTTGACAAAAGCCCCGAAATCAACGGTTTTCACCACCTTGCCTGTATAGAACGCTCCGATCTCGGGCTCGGCGGTGATGCTCTTGATCCAATCGACGGCGGCCTGGGAGGCTTTCTCGTCGACCGCCGCGACCGTCACCGTGCCGTCGTCGTCAACATCCACTTTGGCGCCGGTGGTATCGCAGATTTCGCGGATCATCTTGCCGCCCGGGCCGATAATCTCGCGGATTTTATCCCGGTTGATGGTGATCACGGTGATCCGTGGGGCATTCTCGCTGACGTTGTCGCGGGCGCCGGCAAGAGCCTTGGCCATCTCGCCCAGGATGTGCATACGTCCTTCGCGGGCCTGCGTCAGGGCTTCCCTTATGATGTCCTCGGCGATCGAGGTGATCTTGATGTCCATCTGCAGGGATGTGATGCCCTGCTCGGTGCCGGCCACCTTGAAGTCCATGTCGCCCAAGTGATCCTCGTCGCCGAGAATATCGGAAAGCACGGCGACGCCGTCGTTTTCCTTGATCAAACCCATGGCAATGCCGGCCACCGGGCGCTTTAACGGGACGCCCGCGTCCATCAACGCCAGCGATGTGCCGCAGACGGTCGCCATGGAGGACGAACCGTTGGATTCGGTGATCTCCGAAACCACCCGAATGGTGTAAGGGAAATCCTCCTTTTTTGGCAGTATGGGATGAATGGCCCGCCAGGCCAGCTTGCCGTGGCCGACCTCGCGGCGGCCGGTAAAACCGAAACGGCCGGCTTCACCAACGCAATAGGGCGGAAAATTGTAGTGCAGCAGGAAATGCTCGTAGTAGTCACCATCGAGGGCGTCAATGCGCTGCTCGTCATGCCCGGTTCCGAGCGTCGTGACGACAATCGCCTGTGTCTCGCCGCGGGTAAAAAGGGCGCTGCCGTGGGCGCGCGGAAGCAGCCCCACTTCGGCGGCAATGGAGCGGACGGTGCTGGTGTCGCGACCGTCGATACGCCGTCCGGTTTGGAGAATATTGCGGCGGACGATGCCCTTCGCCAAATCCTTGAAGACCTCCCCAATGATCTCCGCCAGCAACTCCCGGTCGATGGATTCGTCGGCGTTCAATTCCGCCGTCGTTTGTTCCTTGATGGCCGCCACCTTGTCGAGGCGGGTTATTTTGTCGCTTTCGTCGTAGGCCTCGCGCAGGCCGTCCCCGGCCATCGCGGCAACCCGTTCGGTGATTTCCTGCTTGCCGGCGGGCGGCGGGGATTGCTCCCAGGGATCCTTGGCGCAGGCTTCCGCCAGTTCGATGAGGGCCTCGATGACCGGCTGGATGGCCTTATGGCCAAACATCACCGCGTCCAGCATGACTTTTTCCGAAAGCTCCTTGGCTTCCGATTCGACCATCAGCACGCCTTCGGTTGTTCCGGCAACCACTATATCGAGCTCGCTCGCCGACAACTCTTCGGTTTTCGGATTGAGCACGTACTCGCCGGCGATATAGCCGACACGGCATCCGCCGATGGGCCCCATGAACGGCAACCCAGAAAGAGTCAGCGCCGCCGACGAGCCGATCATGGCGACGATATCCGGGTTGTTCTCCATGTCATGGGAGAGGACCGTGCAAATGATCTGGGTTTCATTTTTGTAGCCATCGGCGAAAAGGGGGCGGATCGGCCGGTCGATCAGGCGCGAGGTGAGCGTTTCCTTTTCGCTGGGCCGGCCTTCGCGCTTGAAAAAGCCGCCGGGGATTTTGCCGGCGGCAAAGGTCTTCTCCTGGTAATGCACGGAAAGGGGAAAAAAATCGATCCCCTGGCGAGGAACCCTCTCGCCGACGACCGTGCACAACACCTTGGTTTCACCGTAGCTTGCCATGACGGAGCCGTCGGCTTGGCGGCCGATCTTGCCACTCTCCAGGACGAGGCGGCGGCCGCCCCATTCGATTTCTTTTCTGAATTCCTTAAACATCATCTATCTCGCTTCCAGCGTACCGACGTAGACTCCCGGACCGGTTTTCCCTGCCTCCAGCCACCGGATGCGCCATCGGCTGTCCCGGAAAAGGCTTCCACCACAATGGCGGCGGGCTCTAAAGCATTTCAGGATTGATCCCACTCATGCGATCAATCGGCGTTCAAACGCCACGCGGGCTTAACCCCCGCCGCCGCGGCGGATTGCGGCTCTCACCACAATCAGAGCGCATCGGGACTAAATGATTCCAATCAATCCCGATGCGCTCCAAGGTTCTTATCGGCGCAAGCCCAATCGTTTGAGCAGTCCTTCATAACGTTGAATTTTTTTTCTTTTCAGATAGTCAAGCAAACGCCGGCGCCGGCTGACCATCATCAACAAACCGCGGCGCGAGTGGTAATCCTTGTTGTGGGCTTTCAAATGTTCGGTGAGGTTGGTGATCCGTTCGCTCAAGATCGCCACCTGCACCTCGGGCGATCCCGTGTCGCCATTCGTCGTTGCGAACTCGCTGATGAGTTCCTGTTTGCGCTCCGCGGCAATCGACATCGAGTACTCCGGTTTTTACAAGTTCAAGACACGTAGGGGGCAAATCTCGCCGCCTGTGATTGTAGCCAAAGCCACCGCTTTGTTTCCGGCCATGGCGCAAACGACGGCGCCATGGGGGACGTTCCTGATGGGTGAACGATTTGCCACTGGCAGCACCGATATGGGCTGACCGTGATGCAGGCGCTTGGCCTCCGCTTCCGTCAAGGCCAAGGCCGGGATGTCGACCAGCGCCGCCTCGACGGGAAGCAGATTTTCAAAAAGCGCCGCACTATGCCCCATAACCCCACGATTATCCAGGGGAATCGCTTGCTCTTCGCTAAATGGTCCGGCGGCGAGGCGGCGAAGCGCCGCGACGTGTCCGACGGTTCCCAGGTGACAGGCCAGATCGCGGGCAAGGCCGCGCATGTAAGCTCCCTTTCCGGCGGTCACCTCGAAGGTGGCATGATCGGCGTCGGGCTGGTCCAAAAGTTCGAACCGATGAATGCGGATAGGTCTGGATTCCAGGTTCACCGGCTTTTTGGCATAGGCCAGGGCATAAGCGCGCTGTCCGTCCACCTTAATCGCCGAATAGATCGGCGGCACTTGGTCGATCTCGCCGGTGAACATGCCCAGAGCCTGCTTGATTTCGTCCTTGGCGGGGCGGACGGTGCTGCAAGCCGTTACCTCGCCATCGGCGTCGTCGGTGTCGCGCGCCTCGCCCCAGCGGATGGTGAAACGATAAACCTTGGTCCCGTTCAAGGCATAGGAAACCGTTTTGGTGGCCTCGCCCAGGGCGATCGGCAAAACGCCGGTTGCCAGCGGATCGAGAGTGCCGCCGTGGCCAACTTTGGCGGCGCCGGTCAGCTTGCGCACCTTTCCAACGACGGCGCCCGACGTCAGCCCCGCCGGCTTGTCGATGATCAGCCAGCCGTTAATCGGTTTGCCGCGCCGTTTACGTCCCATTGCCAATTACCTTGTCGCCAGTGCCCGCCCCGAGATCCCGGGCCACCGACGGGTCCTTGAACAGGCTGTCGATGCGTCCCGCGTACTCGAAGGATCGGTCGCCGCAAAAAACCAGCTCGGGAACGTATTTGAGTCTGATGGTTTGAGCCACCTCGCGGCGCAGGAACGACCGCGCCCGGGCCAAGGCGGCGACCATGCCGTCGATTTCGCCGCCGCCCAGAGGCATAACGAAAACGGTGGCGGTGCGTAAATCGGAGCCCACCCGCACTTCGGTAACGATGACGGTGACATCCTTGAGGCCGGGATCGCGGACTTGGCCGCGTCCTAGGATCCGGGCCAGGACGTGACGCAATTCCTCGCCAACCCTGAGCTGGCGCTGGCTGGGAGCCCTTTGTAGCCGTTTTCCCATTGCTCCCTCCACAAATCGGTCAATGGCCGCGTCATCACGCGGCCGCCACAAACGGACCAAGTGATAGGCGATTCGAAAACCCGCCTTACAATTCCCGGTCGACTTCCTTGGTTTCGAAACACTCGATTTTATCCCCCGCCTGGATGTCCTGATAGTTGGCCAAAGCCAATCCGCATTCGGTTCCTTCCTTAACCTCCTTGGCGTCGTTCTTGAACCGCTTGAGCTGGCTGAGTTTGCCTTCGTGAACAACGATGTCGTCTCGCACCAGCCGCACTTTGGCGCCTTTGCGGACCTTGCCCTCGGTGACCATGCAACCGGCCACCTTGCCGACCTTGGAAACGCTGAAAACCTGGAGAATTTCGGCATAACCCAACAAAGTCTCGGTGATTTTCGGCGGCAACATGCCCGAGAGGAGCTTTTTCATGTCGTCGACGAGATCGTAAATGACCGAATAATAGCGAATTTCAATCTTGTCGCGCCGCGCCGCGTCGCGGGCCAGGTGGTTTGCGCGCACATTGAAACCGATGATCAGCGATTGCGAGGCGTGGGCCAGGGTCACGTCCGATTCGTTGATGCCGCCGACACCGCAATGCAATGCGTCGACTTTGACCTCGTCGGTGGCCAGCTTTTCCAATGTCGCCATGATGGCCTCAAGAGAACCATGGACGTCGGCCTTGACGACGATCGGCAATGCCTTCGCCGCGTCACCTTGGATCTGAGCAAACATCTGCTCGACGGTTTCGCGGTTGCCGACGCTGGCCTTGGCGTTACGCTGGCGGCGCTGACGGAACGCGGATATCTCGCGGGCCCGGGCCTCGCTGTCGACGACGGTGAGCTCGTCACCAGCCTCGGGCGTGCCGTTTAATCCCTGAATCTCCACCGGCAGGGCCGGACCGGCCGCCGCCAGGGACTCGCCATGAGCATCGACCAAGGCGCGAACACGGCCCCATTCACTGCCGGAGACGAGGATATCCCCCAGTCTCAGGGTCCCCCGTTGAACGAGGACGGTAGCCATTGACCCGCGGCCGCTCTCCATCCTGGATTCGATGACCACGCCCTCGGCCAGGCGGTCTGGATTGGCTTTGAGATCGAGGAGCTCGGCTTGCAGAAGGATGGTTTCTAGCAGTTTGTCCAGGTTGGTCCGTTCTTTGGCGGAAACCTCCACGGAAAGGATTTCACCGCCCATTTCCTCAAGTACCATTTCGTGCTGCAAGAGTTCGGTGCGAACCCTTTCGGCATTGGCGTCGGGTCTGTCGATTTTGTTGATGGCGACGATGATGGGCACCGCGGCCGTTTTGGCGTGGTTAATGGCTTCTATGGTTTGCGGCATGATGCCATCGTCGGCGGCAATCACCAGGACCACAATATCGGTCACCGCGGCACCACGGGCGCGCATATCGCTAAAGGCTTCATGGCCTGGCGTATCGATGAAAGTGATTTTGTCTCCCGACGGCAAGTTCACTTGGTAGGCGCCGATGTGCTGGGTGATGTCACCCGCTTCCTTCAAAACGACATCGGTATTACGCAATGCATCCAGTAGGGAAGTTTTTCCGTGATCGACATGTCCCATGACGGTGACCACGGGGGGCCGGGAGACGAGGCTGGTTTCGTCGTCTTCCAGGCCTTTGATGCCGATTTCCACGTCGGCTTCGCTGACCCGTTTGGCATTGTGGCCGAATTCGTTGACCACCAATTCCGCCGTGTCGGCGTCGATCGTCTGGTTGATGGCGACCATGACATCCATCTTTATCAACGCCTTGATGACGTCGGCGCCGCGCTCCGCCATGCGGTTGGCGAGTTCCTGCACGGTGATGGTTTCGGGGATAACCACGTCGCGGACGATCTTCCGGCCTTCCTGAATCTGGAACAACTGCTGTTTTTGCTTTTGGCGGGCGCGTTTGACGGAGGCGAGGCTGCGGGTTCGTTCGTTCATTCCCTCCCCCAAAGCCTCGGCAATGGTCAATTTGCCCGCCCGGCGGCGGCCTTCGCCGCGGCGCGCCGCCGTACCGGGACCGCGCCGCTCTTTGCGGTGTCCTCGTTTGTTACGTTCCTTTTCATCGACTTCGCTATCGAATTCCTCCCGCGCCCGCAATTTGGCGGCGGCGCTGGCGCTGGCCTTCGCTTGTTCCTCGGGTTTTTGCGTTTCCTCTGTCTCCAGGCGTTTCGCATCTCCTTCCTCGACCTGTTCGCGGGCCTCTTCGGCCTGGCCGGAGAGTTCATTTACGGCTTCGGCCTGGTCTTCGGTTTTGATTGCTGCTTCCGCTTCCACCGGCGCCGGCGGCGCCAAGGCGGCATCCTCGGCGTCCATTGATGGCGTGAAACTTTCGGTCTTTTTGGCGTCTTCCAAGGCCCGCGCGCGGACCGCTTTTTCCTCGTTGGTCAAGGCATGCTGGTTGGCGCGCTGGGCTTCAGTGGCTTCCTGGCTGGCGGCGTCGGCGACGGCCGCGCCCCAGCCCAGCAGCTGGTTCTCCTTGACCTCGGCCATTTTGCCGCCGGCGTCGGGGGCGTAGGTTCGCTTTTTGCGCACCTCGACCGCCACCATTTTCGAGCGGCCATGAGAAAAGTTCTGCCGGACGTGGCCGGTCTCGACGGTTTTCTTCAGCTCCAACTTTCCGGGCCGGGACAGGCTCAGAGGCTGGTTCTTGCTTTTTTCCTTGGTCGCGGTCATCACAATCCGATCAATCGCCGACTAATAAGTTCGCCGCATGGCAAACGGCCATCAATACAGGCTGGCGCCGCCGGCCGGAGCGGTGACTTTCGCCGGCGATGCCTTGACGAACCGTTTTCTCGTGGCAGGCTGTGTTTATCATATCCTTGTCACCCCTCAATATAAAGCACCGCTCCGGAAAGCGGCCATCGGCATTGCCTATTTTTCCCGTGCCGTTTCATGACTCTTTAAATTTTCGCCGGGGTTTGCCGGGCCTCGCCGTCTTCGCTGGCGTCGGCCTGTTCGCCATCGGAGGAGACATCCGATGCGGCGGTTTCCTCGTTCTCGAACCAATGTGCGCGAGCCGCCAAGATCAACTGGTCGGCTTTCGCTTTCGAAGGGATGTGAGCCGAGGCGATTTCCAGCAATTCATCGCTGGCGAGATCGGCCAGATTGTCTTTCGTTTTGATCCCTTGCTCTCCCAGCGCCACCAGCAGGGCCGGCGTCGTCCCTTCAAGCTCGGCCAAGTCTTCGGCGACGCCCAACTCGACGCGGCGGCGGGTCAATTCCTCGTCCCGAGTGGCCAGATAAGCGCGCGCCCGTTCGCGGAGTTCGGAGGCGACCTCCTCGTCAAAACCTTCAATTTCGGCGAGGTTGTCGATCGGCACGAAAGCCACTTCCTCGACCGATGAGAACCCCTCGGTCACCAGCAGGTGAGCGATGACATCGTCCACGTCCAAGGCGTCAATCATCATTTGCGAGAGGCTGTAGAACTGCTCTTGCCGTCTTTCGGATTCCTCGGCCTCGGTGAGGATGTCTATGTGCCATCCCGACAACTGGGACGCTAAACGCACGTTCTGGCCGCGCCGGCCGATGGCCAGGCTGAGCTGTTCGTCGGGGACCACTACCTCGATGCGGCTCGCCTCTTCGTCCAACACCACCTTGGCCACTTCCGCCGGCGACAGCGCGTTGACGATAAAAGTGGCGGGATCGGGAGACCAATGGATGATGTCGATTTTTTCTCCTTGCAATTCCCCGACCACGGCCTGGACGCGGGAGCCGCGCATGCCGATGCAAGGGCCGACCGGGTCGATGCTGGAATCGTGGGAGACGACGGCGATCTTGGCCCGTGAGCCGGGGTCCCTGGCCACCGACTTGATTTCGATGATGCCGTCGTAAATTTCCGGTACTTCCTGGGAGAACAGCTCGGCCATGAACTGGGGATGGGTGCGTGACAGAAAAATCTGCGGACCACGCTGTTCCTCGCGGACATCGACGATGTAGGCGCGCACTCTGTCGCCATTTGAAAAATGCTCGCGCGGAATCGATTCTTCACGGCGCAAGAGCGCCTCCGCCCGGCCCAGGTCGACAATGATGTTGCCGTATTCGATCCGTTTAACCAAGCCGTTGACGATTTCGCCTGCCCGGTCCTTGTATTCCTGGTACTGGCGTGTGCGTTCGGCCTCGCGGACTTTCTGGACGATCACCTGCTTGGCCGTTTGGGCGGCGATGCGTCCAAAATCGATGGGCGGCAGGGGATCAATGAGAAAATCGCCGATATTGGCGTCCGCTTTGCTCTGGCGCGCCACCGCAAGGGTGATCTGGGTGGCCTCGTTTTCCACCTCGTCGGTCACTTCGAGAAAGCGCGCCAGCGAGATTTTGCCGCTTTTGCGGTCAATGGATGCACGGATATCGTGTTCAAGGCCGTATTTCGACCGCCCGGCTTTTTGAATGGCCAATTCCATGGCTTCCAGAACAACGTCTTGTTCGATTCCCTTGTCGCGGGCCACGGTTTCGGCCACTTGCAACAGCTCCGGACGGGCATGGACGGCGTCTGTTTCCAACACGGTTTCGGTCATTATTTTTGGCTCTCCTTGGCCGCCGCCAGCAAATCGTCGGTCAACATGAGTTTCGCCCGGAGGATGTCTCCATAGGGCAAATCCACGGATCTTCCGTCAACCCCGATGCGCACGGTGTCTCCTTCGATGCCGAGTAAACGGCCCTTGAATTTCCTGCGGTTGCCAATCGAACAGCTCGTTTCAATTCTGGCTTCGTAGCCGGTGAAGCGCTGATAGTCTTCGCGCCGCACCAGCGGGCGGTCGATTCCCGGCGAACTGACCTCAAGAATATACGAACCATGAATCGGCTCCTCGACATCGAGCAAGGCGGAAATGGCGCGGCTGATGTCGGCGCAGTCATCGACCATTATCGCCTTGCCGTCTTGCCGTTCCGCTATGACTTGCAACCGCCGCCTCTGCCGTCCGGATATTCTCACCCGCAAAATGTCGAAGCCCATGGACTCAACGGTCGGTTGAATAAGCCGCGTAATGTGTCCGGGCAAATCCATAGCTGCTCACTCCACCTTTCTCCTTACCAGAACCGATGAAGCCATGCGGCCCCAAAATAAAAGGCGGGCCCGCGAGCCCGCCTAATCAAATCCGGAAACAGCCTCCGAATTAAACGAGACCAAATTTTCTTTATTTATTATATCTTCCGCGCCGCCAATTCAAGGATTTTCAATGTCGAAACGTGGAACGTTGCGGTCCGTTTTTTGGGGGGGAACCATTCGCTCTGGAACGGCGGATGAAGCACAGATAGAAACAGCTGGCCCCCCGGGAGAGCGCCTTGATTTCGTAGCGGGTTTCAAATCCGTTGTGGGGACGCTGGCGCCAATCCCGTGGCCTCCGCGCCGTCCAGGTAAAACAAGAATGGCGGATGAAGTGTTCCAGGGTCCAGGCCACGTAGTCCTCGTCGTCGCTGGCAAAGCGCACTTCAGCCCCGTCCTTCATCAGCCGCGCCAGATCGCCCAGGGTCTCGGTTCCGATGAACCGGCGCCGGCGATGTCTTTTCTTGGGCCAGGGGTCGGAAAATAAAATGAAAACCCGTCCGAAGCAGGCATCGGGCAGACGCTCGAACAACAGGCGCGCGTCGTCGTCATAGATGCGGATATTGGAAATTCCCTCGCTCTCGACGCGGGCGAGCAAAGCGGCGACGCCATTGACGAAGGGCTCGCAACCGATGAACCCAATGCCGGGATAGGCGCGCGCCTGCGCCGCGAAATGCTCGCCGCCGCCGAAACCCACTTCCAGCCAGATGTCCTCGGGCGGTTTCGGAAATACGGAGTAAGGATCGAGGAGGCCATCCTCGGGCGGCAAGAGCCTCAGCCGCGGCAAAAGAGTGTCGAGCAGGTATTGACGGCCCTTGCCCAGCTTATGCCCGCGGCGGCGGCCGTACCAACGGGGACGGTCCGGGCGCGGCCGGCCGGTCAAGTGCCACCAAAAGCCGATTTGAGAGTTTCGACCAGGTCGGTGCGTTCCCAGGAGAAACCGCCATCGTCGTCCGGCCTCCGGCCGAAGTGGCCGTAGGCCGCCGTGCGGGCATAGATGGGCCGGTTGAGGGCCAAATGTTCCCGGATCCCGCGGGGTGACAGATCGACGATTTCCTGGATGACAGCGGATAGTTTTTCCCCCTCCACTTGGCCGCTGCCGTGGGTGTCGATGAAAACCGACAACGGCTTGGAAACGCCGATGGCATACGCCAGTTGGATGGTGCATTTGTCGGCCAGGCCGGCGGCGACCACGTTCTTGGCCAGATAGCGCGCCGCATAGGAGGCCGAGCGGTCGACCTTGCTCGGATCCTTGCCGGAAAAAGCCCCGCCGCCGTGCGGCGCGGCGCCGCCATACGTATCGACGACGATCTTGCGTCCGGTGAGACCGGCATCACCGTCGGGCCCGCCGATGACGAACCGGCCGGTGGGATTGACGTAGAAATTTTCTTCATCGCACATCCAGCCTTCGGGAAGGACCTTGAGCACGTGCGGGCGGACGATCTCGCGCACCTCGTCCTGGGACAGCTTATCGGAATGCTGCGTCGAGACCACGATGGAGGCGGCGCGGGCCGGCTTGCCGTTGGCGTAAAGCAACGTCACCTGACTCTTGGAATCGGGGCCGAGGCCGCGGACGGCGCCGGAGTGACGGGCTTTCGCCATGGACTTGAGAATGCCATGGGCCAAGTGAATGGGAGCCGGCATCAGGACATCCGTCTCGCGGCAGGCGTAACCGAACATAACGCCCTGGTCGCCGGCGCCCTCGTCCTTGTTGCCGGAGGCGTCCACGCCCATGGCGATATCGGTTGACTGGGAATGGACATGGGATTGAATCTCGGCGTCCTTCCAGTGGAAACCGTGCTGCTCGTAACCGATGTCGTGGATGGCTTTGCGGGTGACTTCCTTGAGGATGTCGTGACCGATTGAATCGGGGCCGCGCACCTCGCCGGCGAGCAGGACGAAGTTGGTGGTCGCCAGCGTCTCCAAGGCGACACGCGCATGCTGATCGGCACTCAAATAAGTGTCGACAATGGCGTCGGAAATGCGGTCGCAAACCTTGTCCGGATGTCCTTCCGACACGGATTCACTGGTAAAAAGATAGTCGGCCTTGGACAAGGTCGGTGTCTCCGGACATAAAAAAAACCAGCACTTTCAAGTACCGGGACTTGAACGGCCGCGGGGCGGCAAGACAACGCAATCAGCGCCTTCGCTTATCGCTTTGGCAAGCCGTCCAAATCCATCCGCCGCCGCCGAAAGCGGACGGCGGGGGCTCTTGTTGCAAGCTTTGCCGTAACCGTCAAGGGATTTCGCGATAGGCCGGGAGGCATCCCCGAACAGGTCCCGCGAGGACCGATCCGGGCTCTTCACGCGACGCGTTTTCCATCGCCTGGCAATGTTTGTTCAATTAACCGCCTTCGCTCGCCTTGGCTAGGGACTTGGCGAGTTCGAACAAGCGTTTGCGCACTTTTGGGTTGGCGATCCGGTAGTAGGCGCGAACAAGTTCCAGCGTTTCGCGCTTGGCCATGGGATCCGGCTCCAAGGCGACTTGCGGGCGATCTTCGAGATCCGCCGGCGGGCGGCGAGCCCCGCTCTTGACGTCTTCCGGCATGTCATCAAAGAAAAACGAAATCGGCACGTCCAGAATCCGGGTGAGCTGGTAAAGCCGGGAAGCGCCGATGCGATTGGCGCCGCGCTCGTATTTCTGGATTTGCTGGAACGTCAAGCCGACGGCCTCGCCGAGTTTTTCCTGACTCAATCCAAGCAACGTCCGGCGAAGCCTGACACGGCTACCGACATGAACGTCAACAGGTCTTGGGATGCCGAGCGGCCATCCATCATGCCGTGTTTTGCGGACGGATGTACTACCTTTGCGTTTACTGGATATTTTTTTGTTGATCATGTTTGCTATTTGCTAATGGTTTTCCGAGCTGGAGAGGTAAAGTCTTGCTATCTAGAGATGATCAGAAAATGGCAAAACGGTGAATCAATCAATTATTCAATCTCACACCGGTATACACTGATATGATGATTCATAATATGATGGTGCATACCAATGTTTGCAAGAGAAATATGAGGATATGGTTGCAACGTCAGTTATCGCGTCAACTTAAGTTACCATCGCCCGGGGATCGCCACAATCCGCCGGCCGCCACCAGGGCGAGGAGCCCCAACAGAATCCAGTCGCCGAGGCGGCCATAAGGGGTGAGCCCTGGCAAATGAGCGGGCAGGCCGCTGTCGATCACTCCCCGGCGGCCGAGATCCAAACGCTTCAGCGTTCGCCCGTAGGCGTCGATCACCGCCGAGATTCCGGTATTGGCGACCCGAACCATGGGCAGTCCTTCCTCCACCGCCCGCAAGCGGGCGGCGGCGAAATGCTGATAAGGCCCCGAGGAGCGGCCAAACCAACCGTCGTTGGTAATGTTCAAAAGCCAATGGGCGCGGTCGTTCCGGTCCGTCGCCCGGCCGGGGAAAATGGCCTCGTAGCAGATCAGCGGACTGACCGGCGGCAATCCCTTGAGGCGCAAGGTCCGAAGCCCCGCTCCCGCCGAAAAGTCCTTGCTTCCGACGGTGATCTTGGCGATGCCGAGAACCCGGCGGAACGGCACGTACTCGCCGAAAGGGACCAAGTGGAACTTGTCATAGATCCCGACAACCCGGCCTGTCGCGTCGATGGCGTGAAGGCTGTTCCAGACCCGCGAGGACGAATCCATCCGCGGCGCCCCGGTGATCACCAAGCCGTCCGGCGGCGCCGCCGCCGCGACCATGGCCAGCCGCGGCGGATCGCCGGCAAGAAAAAACGGCACCGCCGCTTCCGGCCAAATGATGTGGGTTGGCGGCGCCGCCGCGGTGTCCCGGCCGGCCGGCCGGATGCTCATCCGCAATTGCCGGAGCAGGTGTTTCTCGCGCAGATGAGGCAACCATTTCAGCTTCTGCTCGATATTTGGCTGCACCAGGCGCAGCCGCACCCCCGGCACCATATCTTCCTTGGCTCCGGCCAAGCGCAGCATCCCCGCGCCCCAGACCAGGCCGAGGACGGCGAAAACGGCGATGACGGGCATGGTTTGCCGGCGGAACGCCGGGCCGCCGCCGCTATCGGTCAGGACCGCTGGCATCGCCGCCGCCGCCACGGTCAACAGACTGAGACCGTGGACGCCGGCCAAGGCGGAAAACTGGAGCATGCCATCGGAGATCGCCCAGGCCGTACCAGCCAGGTTCCAGGGAAAACCGGTGAAGATCCAGGTTCTGATCCAATCGAACGCTACCCATGTGGCGGCGAACAGGAGAATTCGCCGAGCACCCTCGACCCGGAAGGCGCTGGACAAGAGCAAGGCCAGTGCCGGGAAAATGGCCATCGCGCCCGCCAGGCCAACAAGGGCGAAAGGAATCATCCATGCGAACTGCTCCGGTTGGGTCAGCAGGGCAAATGAGATCCAGTAAAGGCCGGCGGCGAAATAGCCGAATCCGAACCACCAGCCGGCGGCAAAGGCGGACCGCCAGCCGGGTTTGCCGTCGGCCAGCCAGACCAGGCCGGAAAAAGCCGGCACCAAAAGGATCAGGAAATGCACGGGCGGAAGGGCGCCGACCGCCATGACCCCAAGCGTCGCCGCCAGGGCTCGGCGCCGCCAGCCGGCAAGGGAAATAGCCTGCCCGTGAATTCGCCTCAGGATACTTATGGTGGTCAGCCGCCTCAAGGCAGTGGCGTCGGATTGCGGCCGCGCACGCGCACGCGCTTGATGCGGCGGGGGTCGGCCTCCAACACCTCGAATTCCAGGCCCGACGGATGGCTGATCAGTTCGCCGCGGGTGGGCACCCGGCCGGCTAGCAGGAAGACAAGCCCGCCCAGGGTGCTGATCTCCTCGCGCTCCTCCTCGGTGACGAACGAACCGAGCATCCGTTCCAGGGATTCGAGGCTGGCGCGAGCGTTGGCATCGATGGCGCCGTCCGGGCGCTGGGTCAGGTCCGGTTCATTGCCGCGGTCGTGTTCGTCCTCGATCTCGCCGACGATTTCCTCGACCAGGTCCTCGATGGTGACCATCCCGTCGACACCGCCGAACTCGTCCACCACCAGCGCCATGTGGCAGCGCTTGACCCGCATCTCCAAAAGCAGCTCCAGAACCAGCATGGAAGGCGATACGAACAGCACCTTGCGCTGAATCTTCGACAGCGAGAAAGCATCGTCTTGGCCCCGCCACGCCAATACGTCCCTGATGTGAACCATGCCGAGGGCGTCGTCCAAGGTGTTCCGGTATAAGGGCAGGCGCGAATGGCCTCCCTTGGTCATCAACTCGATGACCTCCGACAAATCGGCTCCGCTCTCGATGGCGACGATATCGGCGCGCGGCACCATGATATCGTGAATGGTGCGATCCCGAAGGTCCAGGACGTTGGACAGGAGGACCCGCTGATCGGCGTCGATGGGGGCTTCGGTATCCATGTGCTCGTCGCGTTGCTCGATCAACTCGGCCAAGACATCGCGGGCTGAATTCTCTTCGTTGTTATGGCGAAACAACCCGCGCAGCCACCCGCTCAAGGAACCCGGACGTGAAGAATCGTCGTTGTCTGCGGCGTCGGCGGAAGGCCGGCTGGGCGATTGGTCGTTCATGGCGCGGTCATTGGCGATCCGGTTGGCAATATGGATCGGCTATTCCAAGGCTCGACAGCGCTTGGACTTCCATTCGTTGCATCCGTTCGGATACCGCATCCGTCCGATGGCCGTATCCCAGAAGGTGCAGCATGCCGTGCACCACCAGATGACATAAATGGTCCGCCAAGTTTCCGCCCTCGTCTCCGGCTTCGGCGGCGGCGGTCTCAAAGGCAACGATGACATCGCCCAAAAGCACCGGCGCGCCATCCGGCCGATGGCTAGAACCATCCTTGCCATCGGCAAGGGCGAATGAAAGGACATTGGTGGGCCGGTCATGCCCCCGGTAATCCCGGTTAAGGGCTTGGACCAAGGCGTCGTCGGCGAGGACCAAACTGACCTCGGCTGCCGCCGCCCGGCTGGCAACCTCGCCTTGGCTGGCCTCAATGGCGGCAAAAGCTGCTTGCCTGCCAAGCCTGCCCGCCGCCGGCAGAGCCTTTGTCCAAGCCGAACAGGGAATGGAAACGGCGATCTCAATCATTTTCGCCATTGCCGCCGCCGGGGAGAACAGGATAATTTTTTTTCCCGTCGCCGGCGCCGGCCCGGCGGCGGTTTTCCGCCGCGTCGTAAGCGCGGACGATCCGGCTGACCAGGGGATGGCGCACCACGTCCTCGGCCGAGAAATGAACAAAGTCGATGCCCTCGATGCCGGCCAGAATTTCGACGGCGTGGCGAAGTCCCGAGCGGGTGCCCTTGGGCAAATCGACCTGGCTTAAATCACCGGTGATCACCATGCTGGCGTGTTCGCCGAGGCGGGTGAGGAACATCTTCATCTGTATCATCGACGTATTCTGCGCTTCATCCAAGATGACAAAGGCGTTGGCCAGGGTGCGGCCGCGCATGAAGGCCAAGGGCGCCACCTCGATCTCGCCGCTTTCCAGGCGTTTGGCGACCTGATTTCCAGGCAGCATGTCGAAAAGGGCGTCGTAAAGAGGCCGCAGATAGGGGTCCACCTTTTCGCGCATGTCGCCGGGCAGAAACCCCAGCTGCTCGCCGGCTTCAACCGCCGGGCGCGAGAGGATGATCCGGTCAACCTCGCCCTTGACCAGTTTTTCGACCGCTTTGGCCATCGCCAAATAGGTTTTGCCGGTGCCGGCGGGACCCAAGCCAAAAACCATATCGCATTTGTCGATGGCCCGGACATAAACGGCTTGGTTTGTCGATCGCGGCGTTATGCGGCGTTTGCGGGTGTGGATTTCGACTTCGCCGCCGTCATCGTCACCGTTCGCCGCCGTCATCCGTAAGGTGGCGTCGACCTCCTCGGGGCCGACCGCGAGCCCCTTCTTGAGGCGGCGGTAAAGACTTTCGAGCACTTTCGCCGCCATGTCGACCGTCGCGCCGTCCCCGACAATGTTCACCTCGTTGCCGCGGCTGTGGATGGTGAGATCGAGTTTCTGCTCGATCCGCGCCAAATGGCTGTGGTGGGAGCCGAAAAGCTGCAGCGCCAGGTCGTTGTCGTCGAAGGCCAATTCGGCGGCCTTGGTTTCGTCGTTGACGGCAGGCTTCAGTGGCGGAGTCAAGCAAAGGCCCTTTCAGAGCAGGTTTCGTCCACCGCCGTGCTCAGGATGCCGGCGAGGCTATTGGCGGAGCCGGCTTCGATGCGCAAATTGACGATGGTTCCGAACAGGGAGCGAGGCGCGTCAACGTGAACCGGCTGCATGTAAGGGCTACGGCCGACCATCTGACCGGGATGCCGGCCGCGGCGTTCGAGAAGCACCGGAAGAACTTGGCCGACGCACCCTTCGTTGAAGGCCTGTTGCCGGTCTTTCAGCAGCTCCTGTAAGGACGCCAGCCGTCCTTCCTTGAGGTCTTCGGGGATCTGAGTTTCCATGGCCGCCGCCGGGGTGCCGGGGCGGCAACTGAACTTGAATGAATAGGCCTGAACAAAGCCGACGTCCTTGATCAGCCGCATGGTGGCCTCGAAGTCGTCGTCGGTTTCGCCAGGGAAACCGACAATGAAATCGGAGGACAGCGCCAAGTCCGGACGGGCCGAGCGCAGTCGCTCAACCAATCTTCGATAATCGTCCACCTTGTGGCGGCGATTCATGGCGGCGAGGATTTTGTCGGACCCGGATTGCACGGGCAGGTGCAAAAAAGGCATCAACTGGGGCACGTCCCGGTGCGCGGCGATCAGTTTCTCGTCCATGTCGGCGGGATAGGATGTCGTGTAGCGGATTCGCGCCACCCCCTCGATCGCGGCCAATTCACGGATCAGACGACCGAGTCGCCATTCCTCGCCGTCAGGGGAGGCGCCGTGGTAGCAGTTGACGTTCTGGCCGAGAAGGGTGATCTGGCGAGCACCGGCCACGGCCAAGCGGCGCGCCTCGGCCAGGATAGCGGCGACGGGACGGGAATATTCGACGCCGCGCGTATAGGGAACGACGCAGAAGGTGCAGAACTTGTCACACCCCTCCTGCACCGTCAGGAAAGCGGCGGCGGCGGCGGCGGCCGTTTCCGGCAGGCGGTCGAATTTGCGTTCGGCGGGAAAATCCGTATCCACCACCGCCCTTGCGGTCTGTCCAACCATGGCCACCATGCGCGGCAAGCGGTGGTATGTTTGAGGCCCGAAAAGCAAGTCGACAAAAGGGGCGCGGCGTAACAATTCCTCGCCTTCGGCCTGGGCGACGCAGCCGGCCACGGCGAGGATCATGCGGCCGCCGGTTTTCTTCTTGTCTTCTTGCAAGCGCCGCAACCGGCCCAATTCCGCATAGACTTTTTGCGCCGCCTTTTCGCGGATGTGGCAGGTGTTGAGAATGACCATGTCGGCCCCGGCCGCCTCGTCGACCGGGGTATAGCCAAGCCGAGCCAGGACGTCCGCCATGCGGGCGGAATCATAGACGTTCATCTGGCAACCGTAAGTCTTGATGTGAAGTTTTTTCGCCAAGGTCGCTATGCTACCGCGTCAGCCGGCCGGCGGGCCGAACAGGCAAGGAACCCGTCGCGGCTGCGTCCCATGGTTTGCATGGGTTTATTGATCATTCCTCCGGCCGACTTCTCCGCACCTTCGAAAGAGTTCGCGAATGCCTACGTTATCCTCGCCAGACCGTAACATGCCGACTCCAGGAGTCAAGCGGTGACCGCGCGATGGAAAGGGCTGTCATCACCTATTTCTTTTTTTTCTTACCGGCCGCGATGGGAACGCCAAATAGCTCCAGTCTGTGGCCGATCAGCTTGTAGCCGTATTCCCTGGCGACTTTTTCCTGCAAGCCTTCGATGGCGTCGCTGTGGAATTCAATGACCTTGCCGGATTGGATGTCTACCAGATGATCGTGGTGATCGTCGGTGGCTTCTTCATAATGTGCCCGGCCGCTTCCGAAATCCAGTCGTTCCAGGATGTTGGCTTCCTCGAACAGGCGCACGGTGCGGTAAACGGTGGCTATGCTGATGCCCGCATCCATTTTTACGGACCGCTGGTAGACCTCCTCGACATCGGGATGGTCGGTGGCTTCGGAAAGAACACGGGCGATGATCCGACGCTGCTCGGTCATCGTCAAGCCTTTGTCGATGCAAAGCTTTTCTATTCTAGATAGCCTAGGCATGATTACTTTACGGTTCCAGATGGAACGGGCGGCAAAGGCCCGTTAATCCCGGCAAATGGCCAGCAACAAAGTTAACGCGTCTTGCGGCGCCGCTTGCGGGGCTTGGTACCCAGACCGATTTTCTTGGCCAAATTGCTGCGATGTTTGGCGTAGTTGGGCGCCACCATCGGATAGTCCGGCAACAACCCCCAACGCTCCCGGTATTCCTCGGGAGTCATGTTATAAGATGTCTTGAGATGCCGCTTGAGCATTTTCAGCTTCTTGCCGTCCTCAAGACAAACGAGGTAATCGGGGAAAATCGACTTCTTGATCGAAACGGCGGGGCGCGGACGTTCAGGCACCGCCGGAGCGGTTCCAACCGCCAGCAAAGTCTTGTAAACGTCTTGAATCAATTGGGGCAGATCGCCAATCGCCACCGAGTTGTTGCCAGCGTGAGCGGCGACGATCTCGGTTGTCAATTCCATCAATTCACTAACACTGGGTTTATCGCTCATCCAAAATTCTTTCCATCTTTTTTTATGAAGGAATACTATATAATTAACATTTCCAACATAAGCAAGAACTTCACGTGAAAAAAACACCCGGGAACAATAAGGTTGATGAGATCGACTATTCTCTTGATATAACCTCGGAGGTCTGTCCCCTGACGTTCGTCAAAACAAAACTTTTGCTGCAACGGATGTCTCCGGGACAAGTCGCCGAGGTGCGTCTCAAAGGCGCCGAACCCTTGGAAAACGTCCCCCGTTCGGTGCGCGAGCACGGTCACAAGGTGTTGAGCCTGGAGCCGGAGGATCCGGCGAAAGGAAAGCAATCGGTTCACCGCCTGTTGATCCGTAAGCAATAACCGCCGGCGGCGAACGCCGGTTTCGGGGCGCCTTCGGGATGCGCTCCGATTGTGGCGAGAGCCGCAACGACCTCGGCATGGGCCTTGGAACACGAAACGACGCTAAACGACGTCATCGCCGGCCGCCGTTCTTCGCCGGGATGGCGGCCGGCCGCCGCAAGTACAAGGGAGACGGCGGCGGCAGCGCCTGTCCCGGACGCCAGCGGCGGGCGGCGATGGCCGCCACCACGGCTGCGTCGGGAAGAGCGGGAGCGGAGCTGAGAGCCGTTTCGATGCCGGATTCGGTCAGCCTTTGAGCCGCCAGCCCGGCGGCATCGCCGGCGATCAACAGCGGCGAACGTGGAATGTCCCGGGCCAGGCCGTCGGCGGCCAACGCCAGTGGCGGCGACAAGGGTTCGAGGTCGGCCAAGAAAAGCTGGGCAAAGATAATCTCTGTTTTCGAGTTCAAAGCCACCAGGACCGTCCTTGCCTTCCTTTCCGCTTCGGGGATTCCGTAAGCCACCGCCTCCAGGGTGGTGACGCCGAGACACGGCAGCGCCGAAGCCAAGGCCATGCCCCGCGCCGCCGCCAAGCCGATTCGCAGCCCCGTGAACGCCCCCGGGCCAATGGTGACGGCGAGCAGGTCAAGACCGAGAATCCGTTCCCCGGCGGCGGCGAGAACGTCTTCCACCATTGGCATCAGGGCTTCCGCGTGGCCGCGTTCAATCAATTCGTAGCGCCTTGCGCGGACGCCGCCATCCCGCCACAAAGCCACCGAACAAGCCGAAACCGCCGTATCGAGGGCAAGAATCTTCATTTACGCCTAGCACACACTACTTCACCACTTCCGGCTTTTTTTCCACGGGTTATACTGCCCCGCGCCGCCGGTGGCGCAAAAACCTGTTGAAACCTTGCTCGGGTTTTCCCCATGTCCCTTGTCGAAATCACCGCGCAAAGCCATGGTGTTTTGCTCGACCTCGTTTATGGCGGCGATAACAATTTCACCGGCCGGTCCGTCTACCGGCGGCCGGCATGTTATCTCCACGCCGACGCCGAACGGCTGCTCGGGCGTGCCGTCGATTTGGTGGCGGCGCGGGGTCTGAAATTGAAGATTTTCGATGCTTTCCGGCCTTCGGAAGCGCAGTGGATTTTGTGGAATCACAGACCAGATCCGGAGTTCCTGGCGGATCCGCGCGGCGGTTCGCCGCACTCGCGCGGGGTCGCCGTCGATTTGACCCTGACCGATTTTTCGGGTCGGGAACTGGAGATGGGCACCGGCTTCGATGCCTTCACGGCTTTCTCCCATCACGGCAACTCGTGCGTCTCGGCGCAAGCCCAGGGCAACCGGACTCTTCTCCTCGGCTTGATGAGGTCCGCCGGTTGGGATTTCTACCGCCTTGAATGGTGGCATTACCAATTGTTCGACAGCCACCGCTACCCCGTGCTCGGCGATTCCGCGTTGCCGGAAGGAATGATGTAAGAGCCTGTTTGGCCTCTAATGCTGGGGGTTTAAAAGATATTGTTTGTGGGCATCGCACTTGTACCTCGCTCAAATAAGTGGGAAAAATCTTTTGCGCTAACAAGACCGGACATTGCTTCGCCATGTTTCGCCGCCGGAAAATACGGCTCGCCCTTTACGCACTGGCCATTTTTACGGCGGTGGCGCCGCCGGCCATGGCCGATGCCTCGGCGGTGGTGTTCCAGTACCACCGCTTCGGGGAAACCGGTTTTACCTCCACCAACATCACCATCGAGCAGTTCGAGGCCCATCTCAAAGAACTCGAAAGCGGCGCTTATAACGTCCTTTCGCTGCCCGATATCGTCGACGCCATGCGTCGGGGCGCGTCCCTGCCCGAGCGCACCGTCGGCATCTCGGCCGACGACGCTTATCTTTCCGTTTATACGGTGGCTTGGCCAAGGCTGAAAGAGGCCGGTTTCCCCTTTACCCTGTTCGTCGGCACCGAAGCCGTCGACCTGGGACTCAAAAGCTACATGAACTGGCGGCAAATCCGCGAGATGGCCGATGCCGGTGTCACCATAGGCCACCACATGGCATCGCATCCGCACATGCTGGCGGCGGCGGCCGGAAGCAATCGGCGCGAACTTGCCGAAGCCACCCAGCGGTTTGTGGAGAAGCTGGGAAGCAAACCCGAGCTCTTCGCTTATCCTTACGGCGAAACCAGCCTGGCGGTGAGAAAACTGATCATGGAGGACGGTTTCAGCGCCGCTTTCGGCCAGCATTCCGGGGTCATCGGCGGCGACGGCGATCTTTACTTCCTGCCGCGTTTTTCGATGAGCGAAAAATACGGTGCTCTTAGCCGCTTCCGCTTGGCCGCGAACGCGCTGCCGCTGACGGTCACCGAGGTGACCCCTCCCGATCCCCTGATCACCGGCAACAACCCGCCAGCCGTCGGTTTTACGGTTACTGGCGGCATCAAGGGCCTGGAGCGGCTCAACTGTTTCTCCTCGCACGAAGGCAAGGTGCGGGTGATCCGCCTGGCCGATACCCGTGTCGAGGTGCGCCTGGGAGAACCCTTGCCCAAAGGACGGACGCGCCTCAATTGCACCTTGCTGGCGGCCGATGGCCGTTGGCGCTGGCTGGGCCGTCAGTTTTATTTTTCGGCCAGATAGAGCATTCTCCACTCATCTGGATTGGAAAGGCCATCAGATCAAAGTCTTACGATCCGGCTTGATGACGCGCAGACGGCTATCGTCCAGGCGGTGCAGGTTGTTGGCTTTGATGAGGCCGCGGATGGTTTCCACGTACGCCATTTGCCGCGCCGAATAGCGAATCAGTTGTCCGGCCAGAAGGATGCCGTCGATGGGGGCGCCTTGGCGCCTGAGCCGGGCCCGCGACTTGCGGAATCCCCGGTAGGAACGGTGGGTGTTGAGGTTGCGGGCGTAAGATCTAACCGAATCGAAGAGGGTCGTGAAAGACTTGATTTTATGGGTCGTGCCTTTGTCACGCCGGCGCGGTATCAGGCCTTTGCGTTCAGCGGTGGTCCACTGGCCGTATACGGCGTTGCCCTCGCGCGCGAAACGCGACGTTCCCCAGCCGCTTTCCTCGGCGGCTTGCGCCAGGGCGAGGGACGGTGGAATGATGTCGACGCGTCTCAGCAAGGCGTCGACATCGTCCCGTTCGACGCCATAGCGCTCGCTCATCATGGCCAGCCAAAGACGCTCGGCGGCTTTCAGGTGCTCGCCCAAAAGGAGGCGGTAACGTATGTGCCAGAGGCGGCGCCGGTCGGCGAGAAGCTCTTCGTTGGCTTGCAGGACCAAAGGCAGCAGGGCCCGGAAAAATAGGGACTTGCGGACCTTGCTTTCGCGGATATCGACCATATCGGCGGGCAGGGCGGCCAAAAACAGACGCGGCACTCGGCCCTCGCCGGAACGAATCCGATCAAAATCGTAGCCCAGGCTGTGGAAAACATCGGTGAGCTTGCTGGTGCTCGGACTGGCAAAAAAGCCGTCCGCCGGCCGCCAATCCAGCGGCGCGGCTTTCCCGGCCGGGGAAGCCGCGGGACCAGGCAAGCCTGGTTTCGCAACCGGCGCCGCCGTCATCCCGGCGGGTGGGTGAAAAAGGGTCATGCCCACAAGCGCAACCACAAGGGCCAATACCAAGCCCACGGCACCGTGTTCAAACTTCATCGTCTCCGGAGGCCCATATGAGAGCGGAAACCAATTTGCTCGTCTTGACGTTGCGGACCCGGAAACTCGGAAAAGTCTTTCCTGCCGTCCCCAGACAATACCTTCTCCCCCTCGAGAAGTTTTTTTCAACTTCGAGCAGCGAACATCACTATGGAACCTTGAGCCGGCTTAACCGGGATCTTAATTAATCGATTTCAAACGGAAGTGCCAGCCGATTTTTTTAAAGCTTTGGCAAAAATTAAGGCTATGTCACATTAAATTGTTGATAGCTGCCAGCCCCCAACATCTAGCGTAGTATCGCCTCCAAACAAAGGAGTCAATAACAATATCTTGATTTGAAAATATTAACAACACAGTTAGAGTGACATAGCCAAAATTAAAGCCAAAACAAAAAAATTCAGGCAAGAACGAAGGGAAATTTTCCGGCGTTCATCATGTGAACAGAAGAGAAAATAGGGGACTTCCGCGGCCCGAATGAACCCGCCAGACAAATAATCGGAGATCGATATCGGCCATCAAAACCGGCCGCCAAAAAATGTGGCTTGGCGAATTATTCCAAGGCCCGGACTTCCGTGACCTCCGGGATATAGTGTTTGAGCAGGTTCTCGATGCCGTCTTTCAGGGTCATTGCCGAACTGGGGCAGCCGGAGCAGGCGCCAAACATTTCCAAATAGACGACGCCGTCCTTGAATTCCCTGAAAACGATGTCGCCGCCGTCCTGGGCCACCGCCGGCCGCACCCGGGTGTCCAGAAGCTCTTTGATCTGGGTTTCGATGGCGCCGCCGGAATCGCTGCCATCGCCGCTTTCCCCGGCGGTATGCGCCACCATGACCGGTTTTCCCGCCGTGAAATGCTCCATGATGGCCTCCAGGATCAAAGGCTTAAGAACATCCCAGTCCTTTTCGTCGGTTTTTGTCACGGTGATGAAATCGGATCCCAGGAAAACATTTACCACCCCCGCGGTCTGAAACAGCCGCTCGGCCAGAGGCGAACGCCGCGCCGCCTCCGGGTCCGCGAAATTGGCCGAACCCTTTTCCAAGACTTGGCCGCCGGGGAGAAATTTCAGAGTTGCCGGATTGGGGGTGCTTTCGGTCTGAATAAACATCTTTTACCTCATCCCTATCGGGTCATTTGGCGAGCAGCGGCTTGATCTAATGTCTGGAATCAAAATGGGGCTAAAACCGGCAAAGATCAAGGACGGAGGAAACCGACAACATCCTGGATTTCCTTCAGTGTCGGCTCGGCCAGTTGGCGCGCCCGCCGGCCTCCCTGGGCGAGCACTCTATCGACCTCCGCCGGGTCTTCCATGAGCCGTCTCATCCGCTCCCCGATGGGAACGAGTTTGGCGACCGCCAAATCCGCCAGCTGCTTTTTGAACGCGGAGAACTCTCCGCCGCCGAAACGGTTGCAAACGTCTTCGATGGACGTTTCCGACAAGGCCGCGTAAAGGCCCATGAGGTTGGCCGCCTCGGGACGGGCATCGAATTTCTCGACGTTCGCGGGCAGGCTTTGGGGATCGGTTTTGGCTTTGCGGATTTTCTTGGCGATGGCGTCGGCGTTATCGGTCATGTTGATGCGGGAATAGTCCGACGGGTCGGACTTGCTCATTTTTTTCGTCCCGTCGCGCAAGCTCATGACTCGCGTCGCGGTGCCGAAAATCAGCGGTTCCACTTCCGGGAAAAAATCGACGCCGAAATCGTTGTTGAACTTCTGGGCGATGTCGCGGGCGAGTTCCAGATGCTGTTTCTGATCCTCGCCAACAGGCACATGGGTGGCTTTGTAAAGGAGGATGTCGGCGGCCATCAGATTGGGATAGGCAAACAGGCCGACGGAAGCGTTTTCCTTGTTCTTGCCGGCCTTTTCCTTGAATTGGGTCATCCGGTTGAGCCAACCCAAGCGGGCCACGCAGTTGAATATCCAAGCCAGTTCCGAATGTCCCGGAACCTGGCTCTGGTTAAAGATGATGTTGCGCTTGCCATCAAGTCCGGCGGCCAACAACCCGGCGGCGACCTCGCGGGTGTTGGCGGTCAGTTCCTCGGGCTTCCGCCAAACCGTCACCGCGTGCAAATCGACAATACAGTAAAGACAGTCGAATTCGTCTTGCAGTTTCACCCAGTTGCGTATGGCGCCGAGATAATTTCCGAGGTGCAGATTTCCCGTTGGCTGCACGCCCGAGAAGATGCGTTTCATGCTCCGGCTCGTCCATGACATGTGAAAGCGGCGGTTTTATGGGCTTCTAGTCACTTGGTCAAGCCGCCTTCTTGCCGCCGAGCAGGCTCTTGAAGTCCGCCAGGGTGGCGGCGCCGGCAAGTTGCGCCAAAAGGCCGAAAACGACCAGCCCCAACGCCACCAGCGCCGCCAGGGCGGCGATCCGTCCGGCTTCGCCGCCGCTCAAGGCGCCGGCGAGAGCCCATTGGCCCAGCACCAGGACAGCCGCCATGCCGGCGGCGGCGGCGAGCGTCCGCGGCAACCTTTCCCGGAGGCGCCGATCGGTCCGCAAAAGCCCCCTTTTTTTTAGGATCAGCGCCAGCAGCCCGGCGTTGAGCCAAGCCGAGGCCGCCGTCGCGGCGGCGATGCCGACATGCTTGAACGGCACCATCAACAAGAGATTGAGGACCAGGTTAGCGATCATGCTGATTGCCGCCACCTTGACCGGCGTCACTGTGTCCTGGCGGGCGAAAAACCCGGGCGCCAGGGTCTTGACCAGCACATAGGCCGGCAGCCCGGTGGCGTAGACGGCCAGCGCCGCGGCGGTTGCCTTGGCTTCCTGGACGCCGAAGGCGCCGCGTTGGAAGAGGACGACGGCGATCGGTTCGGCGATAACCATCAGCGCCGCCGCCGCCGGCAAGGCGAGCAGGAACGAAACCTCCAAGGCCCGGTTCTGGCTGTGCATGGCGGCGCCCGTCTCGCCCGCCTTCACCTGCCTGGATAAAAGCGGCAGCAGCGCCGTGCCGACGGCGACGCCGACGACGCCCAGCGGCAATTGGTTCACCCGGTCGGCATAGAACAGGTATGAGATGGAGCCCGCCGGCAACAGCGAGGCGATGATGGTGTCGACCAGCAGGTTGATCTGGTAAATCCCCGCCCCCACCGCCGCCGGCAGGATGCGCCTGACCAGCAGCTTGATTTTTGGTGTCAGGCGCGGGCGGCCCAGGCGCAACCGCATGCCGGCGCGGAGGCAGTGGACGAACAGCCAAACGAACTGCGCGGCGCCGGCGCCGGCGACGCCCCAGGCCAGGGCGTGAGCCGGCGTTTCCATCCACCGAGCCAACCCGAGGATGGCCCCGATCATGCAAAGGTTCAACAGGATCGGCGTCGCCGCCGCCGCCGCGAAGCGGCCGAGCGAATTGAGGACCCCGGCCATTAGCGAAACCAGGGATATCAGCAAAAGATAGGGGAAGGTGACGCGGGCGAGATCGACCGCGAGAGCGAATTTAACCGGCTCCGAAACAAACCCCGGCGCGAAGCCGACCATCACCCAAGGCATGGCGATTTCGATGGCGACAACGAAACAGAGCAGCGTCCAGGCGAGCAAACTCAAAGCCTGCCCGGCGAAAAGGCGCGCCCTGTCCTTGCCGTCGGTTTCAAGAATCCCGGTAAAAATCGGCACGAAGGCCATGTTGAAGGCGCCTTCGGCGAAGAGGCGGCGGAACAGGTTGGGAAACTTGAAAGCGACGAAAAAGACATCGGCGAGCATTCCGGCGCCGAGAACGGCGGCGATCAGAATGTCGCGCACGAAGCCAAGGACGCGGCTGATCATGGTCATTCCGCCGATGGTGGCGATGGAACGCGGCAAATTCATATCGCTGGCCTAACGGTTTTTTATGGCGCCAAAAAGACGGACATGATGCCGGCGGCGGGCGCCGCTCCGATGGCTGCGGATCCAAAAGCCGGATTACTCCGCCGCCACATCGTCGGCGGCCGGGGCGATGGCCGCCGTGAGCCGTTGATCGATTTCCTTGAGTTTATCCTCGTGCTCCACTTTCAGGCCGAAAACATCCTTGACGTAAAAGACGTCGACCACGCGCTCGCCGTAAGTGGAGATATGGGCGCTGACGATTTGTAAGCCGAGAGCCGTCAGTTGGGCGGTTACGTCGTGGAGGAATCCCGGCCGGTCGCGGCCGTTGACCTCGATGACCGTGTGCTTGGCGCTGGCCTTGTTGTCCACCACCACCCTGGGCGGCACCTTGAAAACCTGGGCGCGTCCGGGCAGGGCGCGGCGGCGGAGGGCTCTCAAGTCCCTGGCCATGTATATCTTGCCGGAAAGCGCCTCGCCGATCAGCCCCGAGAGCTTTTGCAGCCGCCTCTGGCTGGCGAAAGCGCCGCCGCGCGAATCCTGTATCCAGAAGGTATCAAGCGCCATTCCGTTGGCCAGGGTCATGATCTTGGCATCAACGATGGAGGCGCCGCTGAGCGACATGGCGCCGGCGATTTGCGCAAACAGCCCCGGATGGTCGGGAGTGTGGATGATGGCCTCGGTGACGTCGTGGGTATGGTCGACGCGGGTCTCGATTTGCAGGGCCTTGTTCATCGTCTCGGCTTCATGCATCAAAAGGGCATGGCGGAGGTGGGTGTCGGGATCGAAGGCCAGCCAATATTGCGGATAGCCTTTGGCGATGTGCTTTTGCACTTCGCTTTCGGCCCAGCCGGAAAGTTTTTCGCGCAGCGCGCCTTTAGCGGCTTCAACCCGCTGGTCGCGCAGTTCCGTGGGCAGCCCGCCCGACATTTTCTCATGGGCGCGGTTGTAAAGTTGCCGCAAAAGTCCCGCCTTCCATCCATTCCAGATGCCCGGTCCCACCGCCTTGATGTCGGCAATGGTCAGGATCAGCAGCAACCGCAACCGTTCCGGGGATTGAACGAGAGCGACGAAATCGCTGACGGTTTTGGGATCGTCGAGATCGCGTTTGAAGGCGGTGGCGCTCATCGCCAGGTGGTGGAGCACCAACCAGGAGGCCGTTTCCGTTTCCCAGTCGTTCATGCCGAAACGCCGTCCCAGCTTTTCGGCCAGCCCGGCGCCGATCCGCGAATGGTCGCCGCCGCGGCCCTTGGCGATGTCGTGCAGGAGCACGGCCAGATAAAGCGCCCGCCGGGACTGGGTTTCGCCGACCTCGGAACTGGCGATGGGATAATCTTTTTTCAACGGGTCCTTGTTGGTCTGGTGGAGGATGCCGATGGCGCGGATGGTGTGTTCGTCCACCGTATAGACGTGGTACATGTCGTATTGCATCTGCGCGACGACGCGCCCGAAATCGGGGATGAACCGGCCCAGGACGCCGGCTTCGTTGAGGCGCTTGAGCGCTGTTTCCGGATCCTCGTCGGCGCAAAGGATGTCCATGAACAAACGGTTGGCTTCCGGGTTGGAGCGAAATTCGCCGTCGATCAGTTTCAGGTTCTGGTCGACCAGGCGCAGAGCCTTGGGGTGGATGTCGAGGCGGTGGCGTTGCGCCTCGTGAAACAGGCGGATCAGTTTGACCGGATCCTTGGCGAAAGCATCTTCGCTGGCCACCGTCAGGCGGTCGCCATCGATTTCGAAACCGTCAATGTTGGGTTTCAGGAAGGAAAACGACGGTAGACGGAAGCGGCGTTTTTTATGTTGTTCCTCGAGGACGGCGCAGAGAACGCGGGTCAGGTCGCCGACGTCCTTGGCGACCAGAAAATAATGCTTCATGAACCTCTCGACCCCGCGCGTGCCGGCATGGTTCCGATAGGCCATGCGGCGGCCGATCTCGTCCTGCACGTTGAAGGTCAGACGCTCTTCCGGCCGTCCGCTCAGGTAATGCAGATGGCAGCGCACCGTCCACAGGAAATTTTGCGCCTTGTTGAATCGATAAGCATCCACGGGCGTCAACACGCCCCGCTTCACCAAGCCGTCCACGTCGTCCACCCGATAGAGAAACTTGCCGATCCAGAACAGGGTCTGCAAATCCCTCAACCCCCCCTTGCCTTCCTTGATATTGGGTTCCAGCACGTAGCGGGTGTCCCCCATCCTCTCGTGGCGGGCGTTCCGTTCGGCCAGCTTGGCCTCGACGAAAGCGGCGCCACGTTTGGAAACAACTTCGCTGGTGAAACGTTCTTTGAATTGACGGAACAACGCCTCGTCCCCCAACAGCAGACGCGCTTCCAACAGGCTGGTACGGATGGTCGTGTCGCGCAAGGCCAAGCGAACAACATCATCGATGGAACGGGTGGCATGGCCCACCTTGAGCCCCAAATCCCAGAGCATGTAGAGCATGTACTCGACCATCTGCTCGGTATGTGGGGGCCGTTTGTAAGGCAGCAGGAACATCAGATCGATGTCCGAATAGGGCGCCAGCTCGCCGCGGCCGTAACCGCCGGTGGCGACGATCGAAATCAGCTCGCCCGTGGTTGGGTTGGCGACGGGATAAACGTACTCGAGAACAAAATCATGGATGGCACGGATGATCCGGTCGGCGAGAAAAGCCCGAAAGTGGACCACCTCGGAGCCGGCGGCGGCGTCATGCTCGAAGCGTCGGCGGATTTCGTTGTCGCCGCCGCGCAGCGCCGCTTTGAAAATTTCCAGCACTTTCGTTCGCGTTTTAGAGGTATAGCCGGACCAGCCGACCAGGCCCTCGAGTTCGCCCTTGAGGGCCTCGACGTCAACGATATCGCGCCGATTGCGAATGTTGGCCATGGCTGATGCAAAACCTCGTTGGCTATTTATATAAACCGCCCATGGGCTCCGCACCTCTTCTTTCTTGGGGAAATACAGGCCTCGGCAAGGTTCGTCTCGGCGGCGTCATTCCCTTGACAGTTCTATCAGCCGGTAGAGCAAGTCAAGGGCTTGGCGCGGCGTCAGTTCGTCGGCCTGGACCTCGGCCAGCGCCGCCTCGACCGGCGAGGGGCCTTTGGCGGCGGCCGCCTGATCCTCGGCCGCCGCGAACAGCGGCAGGTCGTCGGCCAGCCGCGTCACCGCCGATGACTGTTGGCCTTTCTCGATGGTTTCCAATACCTGTTCCGCCCGCTTGACGACAGCCGCCGGCAAACCCGCCAACTGCCCGACGTGGATGCCGTAAGAGCGGTCGGCGGCGCCGCCGCCGACTTCGTGCAGGAACACCACGTCGCCCCGCCATTCCTTGACCTTCATGGTATGGCAGGAAAGGCCGGGAAGCTTCGCCGCCAATGGCGTCAGTTCGTGATAGTGGGTGGCGAACAGGGCCCGGCAGCGGTTGATATCGAGTAAGTGCTCGACCACCGCCCAGGCAATGGAAAGACCGTCGAAAGTCGCCGTTCCGCGGCCGATTTCATCCAGGATCACCAAGGCCTTCTGGCCGGCCTGGTTGAGGATGGCGGCGGTTTCCACCATTTCCACCATGAAGGTCGAGCGCCCGCGCGCCAGGTCGTCGGCCGCTCCGACCCGCGAGAACAGGCGGTCGACGACGCCGATCCGCGCACTCTCGGCCGGCACGTAACAGCCCATTTGCGCCATCAGAACGATCAGCGCGTTTTGCCGCAAAAAGGTGCTCTTGCCCGCCATGTTGGGGCCGGTGAGCAACCAAAGACGCCCGTCGCCATCGTCGTCGCCGTCGCCGCCGCCCAAGCGGCAGTCGTTGGCGACGAAGGTCCCTTCCTGGCTTTCCTCGAGGGCGGCTTCCACCACCGCGTGGCGTCCCGCCTTGATTTCGAAACCGAGACCGTCATCCAACGCCGGCCGGCAATAGCGCCGGTCGACCGCCAACCGGGCCAGGGCGGAAGCCAGGTCGAGCCCGGCGAGGGCGGCGGCGGCGGCGGCCACCGGCTCCGAATGCCGCGCCACCTCGCCGACCAGGCCGTCGAACAATTTGAGTTCCACGGCCAAGGCCCGCTCGGCGGCGGTGGCGATGCGTGCTTCCAGCTCGCCCAGTTCGACGGTGCTGTAACGCACCGCGCTGGCCATGGTCTGGCGGTGGATGAAGGGATCTTCGGGCCCGGACGCCACCTTGTCCGCCTGCTTGGACGCAACCTCGATAAAATAACCGAGCACGTTGTTGTGGCGGATCTTGAGGGACTGAACGCCGGTCTCGGCGGCGTAACGGCTTTGCAGGTTGGCGACCAGGCGCCGGCTTTCATCGCGAAGGGCGATAAGCTCGTCAAGTTCCGGCGCGTGCCCCCTGGCGATGAAACCGCCGTCGCGTGCATTCAAGGGCAATTCCGGACTTAAGGCGCTGGCCAGCCGATCGACGAGTTCGCCGTGCCGGCCCAGTTCCCGGCAAGAAGATTCGATGCCGCGAGGAATGCCGGAAAGGCCGCCCGAGCGAATGGTTTTACGCACCTCGAAGGTCAAGGCCAGCCCGTCGCGGACGGCGGCCAGATCCCTCGGGCCGCCGCGGCCCAGCGTCAGCCGCGACAGCGCCCGTTCGATGTCGGGCGAGGCCTTCAACAGGTCCCGCAAGGACTCCCGCGGGCGTTCGTTTTCGATGAAGAACTGGACCTCGTCAAGGCGGCCCCCGATGGCGGCGGCGTCCGTCAACGGAGCGGACAGGCGCAACGTCAGAAGCCGGGCGCCGGCGCCGGTCACGGTCCGGTCAATGATGCTCAACAGACTGCTCTTGCGCTCGCCTGACAGGGTTTCGGTGAGTTCCAGGTTGCGCCGGGTGGCGGCGTCGATTTCCATCACGGCGCCGCCGGCCAGGCGTACCGGCGCCGCCAGCCTCGGCAAGCGGCCTTTCTGGGCCAGTTCCACATAATCGACCAACGCCCCCGCCGCCGCCAGTTCGCCCCTCGAGAAGTCGCCGAAAGCGTCAAGGGTTTTGACGGCGAAGAGGTTCTCAAGGCGGCGGCGGCCATTTTCGCTATCGAAGCGGCTCGTCGGCAGCGGGCTCAGCCGGTCTTTCCAATCGCTCAGGATCTCGAACAGGCGCTGTTGCAGGGCTTCGGAGACCAGCAACTCGCCGGCTTGCAGACGGGCCAAGGCGGCGTTCAAAAACTTGGTTTCCACCGGCTGGGTCTGAAAAGCGCCGGTCGAGATGTCGATCCAGGCCAGGCCCAGGGCTCCTTTCGCCTCGGCCAAGGCGGCAAGGTAATTGTGGCGCCGGGCATCCAAGAGCGAGTCCTCGGTGATCGTGCCGGCGGTGATCACCCTGACGACTTCACGGCGGACGACCGCCTTGGTCCCCCGTTTTCTCGCTTCCGCCGGATCTTCGGTCTGTTCGCAGACGGCGACCCTGAACCCCTTGCGGATGAGTTTGGCCAGATACGCCTCGTGACTTTTCACCGGCACTCCGCACATCGGAATGTCGCGCCCCAAATGTTTGCCCCGTTTGGTCAGGGCGATGTCCAGCGCTTTCGCCGCGGTCACCGCGTCGTCGAAAAAAAGCTCGTAGAAATCCCCCATGCGGTAGAACAACAAGCAATCGGGATGGTTGTCCTTGACGGCCAGATACTGGTCCATCATCGGCGTCGTCTTGGGGGTGTCGTTACCGGCCGCGGCGGCGGGGAGGGCGGCATCACGCGAGGTGTCAGGGCTCTGCTGGCGCAAGGCGACGACGCTTGGGTTGGGGTTCGGGCCGGTTCCTTGAAAGTTAACGGCGCGCACCATAACACGGCCGATAAGACAAGGGCTATGAATCGCCATGCTTCTAGGGCAAAATGGTCGAAATGAGTCTGTCCCTTGAAGGTGTATAGCCGTGACCGACGCCACCGAGACCCCGACGCGGGAAGTGATCGGCCTGTTTGCCGGCCGCGATAGCCTGGAGGCCGCGGTCACGGCGCTGACGGCGGCCGGCTTCGAGCGCTCCGAACTGAGCCTGCTCAGCTCGCACCAGTCCATCGACGCCGCCGGCAAGCCGGGCGAGCCCTGGAAGGACGTGCTGAGCGCGCTGGTCGGCGAATTGAAATACGAGGGGCCGCTGGTGGCTTCCGGCGCCATCTTTCTCGCCGGCGGAACCATCGCCGCCACCATCGCCGGGCTCGTCGGCGCCGCCACGGCCGGCATCGCCGCCAAGGAATTGCTCGACGAAATTACCTCGACGCCGCATACCGAGGATTTCGCCCGTTCACTCGAGGCGGGAAGCATCATCCTCTGGGTGCGGGCCGAGGATGAAACCCGGGAACGGACAGCGGCGTCCATTCTCGAGGAAAACGGCGGCGCCAACGTCCATGCCCATGAACTCAAGCCCCGGAACTAGAGTTTTTCAAGTTTAATCAACGACGTGCTTTTCTAACAGCCAGCGCCTTCTCGTGGGCCTCGACCGAGGGTTGGCCGAAGCAGCAAAAGATGACTTTCTCCAAGCTATCGTTATCGTCCAGGAATTTAGCCGCCATTCCGACGGCAATTTTGGCGGCGCGTTCGATGGGAAAACGGTAGACGCCGGTGGAAATCGCCGGAAAGGCGACCGAGGTTAAATTGTTACCGACGGCCAGTCCCAAAGAGTGCCGGTAACAATTGGCGAGCAAGCCGTCCTCGTTCTGGCCGCCGCCTTGCCAGACCGGGCCAACGGTATGGATAACGTGGCTGGCTGGAAGCTTGTACCCTTTGGTGATGCGGGCCTCGCCGGTGGGGCAACCGCCCAGTTTGCGGCATTCCTCGACAAGCTCCGGTCCGGCGGCCCGGTGAATGGCGCCATCGACGCCGCCGCCGCCGAGCAACGATTCGTTGGCGGCGTTGACGATGGCGTCCACTTGCAGTTTGGTGATGTCGCCTTCGACGATGGCGATCCTGTCGGTCATCGATAAATCCTCCATTTTTGTAAGAGCCCGGGCGAAATAACCACAGGCCCTTGCCCACCGGCATGCCCTATGATAACCGATACGGCCGACCTTGCCCCGGAGATGCGCCATGATACCAAGGAGCATTGATAATGACCCATAGAGACGGCTTCCCAAGACTTTTGGCTAGGAGCGCGCGGCGCAGCGATGCGGGGCATCGTAAGGCGGGCGCGACGCCGTCCAAAAGCCTTGGGAAGCCGCCGTTTCGGTCGCGTATGCAGCCCGTCGGAGGGCGTCGGAAAGCCTTGACGATGCACCGCATCGCCGGCGGCTTTCCTCCTACCCGACGGGCTGCATACGCGATCTCTATGGGTCATTATCAGTGCTCCTTGGTATGAGCCAACCCGGAACGCCTCCCGCCAGCGTCATGGTATACGTCGGCTTGGACCGCATCGGCGATGGCCTGCTCAAGCTACCGTTCGTCCAGACCTTGCGGCGGGCCTTTCCCGACGCCCGCATCACCTGGGTCGCCGGCAAGGAAACCAGCGTCTATGCCGGCATCATGGCGCCGGTGGTCAAGGGCATCCTGGACGAGGTCATTGAAAACGCCGGTATCGGCCAGCATCCGAAGGAATTTTTGCGCCGCCCCTTGCCCGGCCGGCGCTTCGATTTGATCATCGACACCCAGAGAATTGTCTGGGCTAGCCTGTCGTTGAAGCGTGTCCCTCATCGCCTGTTTATCTCGTCGTCGGCGCGCTTTCTGCTCTCCTCTCGGAAACCGCCGAAAGACTACCAACGCCCCAAGAGCATGCTGCGCCAGTTGCTCGACCTCTTGGAACTGGCCAGCGGGAAGGCCTTCGAGACCCCGGCCGGCATGGACCTGGACCTCGACCCCGCCCTCGCCGAAGAGGCGACGGGACTGCTGCCCGAGGGGCCGGTCTATGTCGGCATCGCGCCGGGCGCCGGGGGGAGGCCGAAGTGCTGGCCCTTGCAAAATTTCGTTGCCATGGCGAAAGAACAAACGGCGCGGAGGCGCATCCCCGTATTCGTCCTCGGCCCCAAGGAAATCGCCTGGAAAAGCGAGCTCGCCGGGGCCGTTCCCGAAGCCCTGTTTCCCTTGCAGGAGGACGGGGTCGAGGAAGCCCATCATTTTTCTCCGCAGTTTACCATTGCCTTATCGAAACGGTTTGCCGCGTGCCTCTCCAATGATTCCGGCGTCGGCCACATGTTGGCCCTCGGCGGGCGGCCGCTCATCTCGCTTTACGGCACGACGTCGCCCGAGAAATTCAGGCCGATGAGCGGATGCCTGACCATCGTCCGGGCTGCGGATTTCGGCGGCGAGGAGATCGAACGCATCCCCGTCGAGGCGGTTATCCAGGCGGTGGACAAGGCTCTCTCAGCTTGACCCCCGTGCCTCTTCAAGGGGCATGCGGCGCATCATCCACAAAAGCAGAACCAGTCCCGGCAGGGCGAGCCCGGTACTGAAAAGGAAAAAGCCGACCCACTCGACATGGTCCGCCAGCCAGCCGCTGGAAGCGGACAAGACGTCGCGGGCGAAGGCCATGAAGGAACTGAGCAGGGCGTATTGAGTCGCCGTGTAGGCGATATTGCAAAGGCTCGACAGATAGGCAACGAACGCCGTCGTGCCCATTCCGCCGGTGAGGTTTTCGACGGCGATGGTGAGCATCAGCATCGGCACGCTATGGCCGACCGCGGCCTGGGCGGCGAAAACCAGGTTGGAGGCCGCCATGAGGATGCCGCAGCCCAACAAGGCCCGATGAATTCCGTATCGAAAGACGACGATGCCGCCAACCAGGCCGCCGATGATGGTGGCCCCCATGCCAAAGACCTTGGAAACGGCGGCGATCTCCTGTTTTGAAAAGCCCATCTCGACGTAGAATGGATTGGCCATCACCCCCAGATAGGCGTCTCCCAATTTGTAGAGCATGATGAACAGAAGAATGCAGACCCATCCCTGGCGCTTCATGAAGTCGGCGAAAGGACAGACCATGGCGCCGTACAGCCAACCGGCGACGCCGCGCATCCCATGTGACATCCAGGGAAAGCGGGCGCCAAACCTCCGCGCCCCTTCGGGGTCGGCTAGGCCGATGCCGTTTTGCCGGGTCTCGGGTTCGGCGCTCAACAGAATCGTCACCAGCCCAACCACGACCATGGCGGCCATGATGACGTAGACCTGGGACCAACTGAGGAAATCGGCGAACGAAATGGCGCCGGCGCCCGCCGTCAACAGGCCAAAGCGATAGCCGTTGACGATCATCGCCGCTCCGACGCCCTGTTGGCGTTGCTCCAGGATCTCGATGCGGTAGGCGTCGATAACGATGTCCTGGCTGGCCGAACAAAAAGCGACGAACAGGGCAAACAAGGCGGTCAGTCCAGGGGTCAGGGACGGCGAGGTGGAGGCCAGCGCCAGGATCGACGCCATCAAGGCGATCTGGGTGACGACCACCCACGCCCGCCGGCGGCCCAGCCAGCCGCCGAGAAACGGAACCGACAGCCGATCGATCAGCGGCGCCCAAACGAACTTGAATGTGTAGGGCATGCGGACCAAGGCGAACAAGCCGATGACGGTCTTCGAGATACCCTCGTCCTTGAGCCACAGCGATAAGGTGGAAAACACAAGCAGGAGGGGCAGGCCGCTGGAAAAACCCAGGAACAACACCGTAATGACACGCCTGTCAAAATAGACCTTGGTGGCCGCCAACCAGGACTTGACGGTGCGGTTCCCGCCGGCATCGAACAGCGCCAAAACGGTTCAATCCCTTCGCTGCTTGAGAACGGCAAAGAAGTTCGCCGACCAGATCTCGGGCGGCGTCATGACGAGGCGCGACAGAAACCCGTGCAACAGACGGTCCTTGAAGCGCCGCCCGCGACTGCCCTGCCGGTGAGGATAGCAGGTGATGCATTCATAGCCGCTGGCCAGGGCCAGTTGCCGCATGCTGGACGGATTGTACGCCGCTTTATGGGTCAGGTCGCCAAACTGGTAGCCGCCGCCCCAGGGAGACCCCATGTTGGGAACCTTGACCACGACCCGTCCGCCGGGCTTGAGCACCTTGGCCAGTTTGGCAAGCAGCCGGGCGCCGTCCTCGGCGGCAAAGTGCTCGAGAAGATCGAACAGCGTGATGCGGTCGAAGCGGCGGCCGCCGGCGCCGCCGTCGAGAAACCGCCAAACGTCGGCAACAACGAACTTGTCGGCGATCTCGGCGGCAATATGTTTGGCCAGGGCGGGGTCGTTGTCGATGCCGAGAAAATCGGCGACACCCTTGGCCCGCAGGTAGGCCAGGAAAAGACCGGTGCCGCAGCCGACATCGAGGAAAGCCATGTCGGGCCCGCAGCCGGCGGGTTCCCAGAAGCCGCTGTCGAAACGGCGCACTTGTTTGCGGCCCAGACGCGGCGTTTGGTAAGACTTGAAGCGGTTGTAGCTGGCGTAGAAATCCACCTCGCCGTTGGCGTTCATGATAACGCCAAAGCCTTCGCCGGCACCTGTGGCAACACGCCTTGCAATTCGCCCCACACCCGTTCCTCGGCAACGGCGCTGATGCAGGGAAAGACATCGTACTTGCTGATGCGTTTGTGGCAGCGCCAAAAGCAGTGGTAGCACTCCATCTCGTGAAACACGAAGCGGACTTTGGGGGGAGTGATTTGTTTTGGATACGGAACGAAACAGCCGAAATGGCCGCCGCCGACGATCACCACCGTTGGCGCGCCCAGGGCGATGCTCAGGTGCGCCGGCCCCGAATCATTGCTGAGGACGGCGGCGGCGTGGTTCATCAGGTCGAGGAGGCCGGGCAGGGTGGTGCGGCCGATGAGATCGATGACGCCGGGCCGTTGGCGAAAATGCTTGAAGTTGCCCTCTTCCGTTTTTACCTCGGACTTGCCGACGAAGACGACGCGGTAGCCCGTTTCGAGAAGCCGCCCGGCAAGCTTGAGATAATGGCCGAGCGGCCACCGCCGCCCCGGCTCGTTGCTGCCGGTATTGATGACCACGTAAGGCCCGCCGCCGGCAATCGCCGGTGGGTCGTCGTGCCAAGGGAGACGCGGGGGCTCGGGCCTGATCCGGCGGCCGGCGAGGACTGAAAGGAAACGGTAATGGCGGATCACTTCATGGGTGGGGTAATCGCCGGTATGGATGATTTCGTCGACTTGACTCAGGTAATAAAGGAACTCGGCACGTGTCGGTTCGTTGATATATGGCAGCGAGGCAAGCGTGCGGGGCGCCGCCGCGATCCAGACCAAGCTGTCGGCCATCAGGGCGCGGCGCAAATAGGAATCGCAGACGGTGACGGCGGGCATCAGGCGGCGCAGCCACAGGGATATCTTGAACCGGTAGAGCGGCCGGCGGGCGTAAGCGTGTTCATCGATAACGTGAACCCGGTAGCCGGCGAAAACGATGTCGGCGACGTCGGCCCAACTGGTGCAGCCAAGCACCGTGATGTCGGCAACATCAAAGCCGAAAACATCGGCGTAATGATCGAGGCAGGCGCGGAACAGAACCATGTCGCCGATGCCGTCCATGCGGACCACCAACAATCCCCGCCGTTTTTTAAGGACCGGCCAGTGCCGGGCGATCAGGTCCAACGGCCGGAACATCCACCAACGCCGCCGCATGCCGGCCGGAAGGGTGCGCCAGAAACGCGAAGTGGTGAAACGGTGCAGCGGAGTTACCGCGTCATGGTGGAAGCTATCTTGGTCGGTCATGGAATGTTGAAATGTCCCTTTTGTTTGGCGAGGTCAAGGGATTTGCCAGGAACGGGCTCTCATGTGATTTTTTTCGCCATCAGCTCTTTCAGCGAGACTTCCGGGCGGGCGCCGAAATGGCCGATGACCTCGGCGGCGGCGATGCTGGCCATGCGGCCGCAATCGGCGAGGCCGAAATCCCTGGTCAAGCCAAAAAGAAAGCCCGCCGCATAGGCGTCGCCGGCGCCGGTGGAGTCCACCACCCTGGCCACCGGTTCGGCGTCGATGACGTGGATTTCATCGCCTGAAATCACCAGCGATCCCTTTCCGCCGCGGGTCAGCGCCGCCACCCGGCAGTGGCCGCGCACCCGTTGCAAGGCATCGTCGAAACCGTCGACCTGGTAAAGAGAGGCGATTTCCTCTTGGTTGGCGAAAAGGACGTCGACGTGGTTTTCCACAAGGTCGAGAAAATCGGCGCGGTGACGGTCGACGCAAAACGGATCGGAGAGACTGAGCGAGACCAGACGGCCGGCCCGGTGCGCCACCGCCGCGGCCTTGACGAAGGCCTCCTTGGCCATCGGCGGATCCCAAAGGTAACCTTCCAGGTAGGTGATCCCGGCGGCGGCGATGATGGCCTCGTCGATGTCGTCGGGGCGCAAGTCGACGCTGGCGCCAAGATAGGTCTGCATGGTCCTCTCGGCATCGGCGGTGACGAAAATCAGGCAGCGCGCCGTCGGCGCTCCGTCCGCCGCCAAGCGGCTTTCGAAAGCGATCCCCAGGGAGCGGATGTCGTGACGGAAGACGGCGCCCAACTGATCGTCGCGGAGCTTGCCGATGAAGGCTCCCTTGCCGCCCAGCGAGGCAAGGCCGGCGATGGTGTTGGCCGCCGAGCCGCCGGAACACTCGATGGCCGGCCCCATGCGGTCGTAAAGCCGTGACGCTTGTTTCTCGTCGATGAGGGTCATCGCCCCCTTGGTCAAGCCGAGTTCGTCGAGAAGCCGGTCTTCGGCATGGGCAAGAACGTCGACGATGGCATTGCCAATGCCGACCACGTCATAGCGAATTTCCGCCATCGGGCGGCTCCTGGATGGTGGCGGGGTTTAGCGCCGCGCAGTATAGCGGCGGTGGACAAGGTCACAAGGCGGCAGATGGCCGGCGATGCCAACAAGAAGCACCGGGAAGAACAGATAGAAGGTCAACTTCCCGGCCGGCGCCCAAAAGGCGTCGGCGGCGAGCCGCCTTGCTTTCAGCGGATAGCCGAGAAAGATCGACAGGAACACCGGCGAAAAGGATCGGGGTCATGAATTATCCATCGCATCCGGCGCCTTCAGGCGTCCCATCGCATCCAGGGCGCCTTGCAGGATGTAGGCGGCGGCGGCCTTGTCGATGACCTGGGCGCGGCGCTTGCGGGTCATGTCGGCCTCCTTGATCAGCATCCGCTCCACCGCCGCCGTCGACAGCCGTTCGTCCCAAAAGGCGATGGCGATGTCGATACGGTCGAGAAGGTTGGCGGCGAACCGGCGCGTCGATTGGCAGCGCCGTCCCTCGCCGCCGTCCATTTCCACCGGCAGACCGATGATCAGGCCGCCGACGCCCTCGCCGGCAACGATGCGGCGAAGCTCTTCGGCGACCTTTTCGAACTTGTCCCGGCTGAGCGTCCGATAAGGCGTGGCGACGCGCAAGCCGAGGTCGGAAAGGGCGAGGCCAATGGTTTTCGAGCCGACATCGAGGCCGAGAAGACGCCGCTCCGGCCCGATCGCCGCTTTCATTCCCCGCAAGTCCTCGACCGCCATGACGTTCGTCCGTTGTCGCCGCCGCTCCGGCTTTCCGCTCCCACCCAAGACCGGGCGGAAGCAACAGTAGCGCCGCCGTCCGGTGGAAGTCGAGCCCGCCCGAGGTCCGGCCGGGCAAGCAAAAAGACGGTGGCGGAAAAAGCAAGGGTTGACTATCACGTGCCGTAATACATTGTAATTTCCTGTTCCTGGCTTTGGCGGGGGTGCGAAATGGCGATCACCGCTTGTAACGGCAACATACCTGGCAGGGGCAAGCGTCTTTTCGCCGCCGTTTCGAACCGCTTGGGTCTGCTTTGTTGGGCTTTGGCGGTGGGACTGGCGGCGGGCGTCGTTCGTCCCGCCTTGGCCGCCGAAACCTTCCTCGGCCTCAAGATCGATTCGCTGAAAGGGGATTACCTTGTGCTCAAGGACGCCAACGTCCGCGCCAAGCCCAACACCAAGGGCAAAAAGATCGGCAGTGTGATTAAAGGAAGCCGCGTGAAAGTGGTGGGCAGGGCCAAGGGTGGCGCCAGCTGGCTGGCGGTGCAAAAGGGCGGCAAGGAATTCGGTTTCGTCTACGCGCCGATAATGGTCGCCCTGATCGACGGATCCTTGAAGAAAAACATCAAAGGCAAGGTATCGCTCGAAAGCGGTCTCGTTTGCAACTACACCGTTCACTTCGAAGGCAAGACCTCGGTCGAGGGCGAACTGTTCGAGGTTTCCGATTACGACGTCATCTGCCGTTGCCGCCTCAAAGGCCAGGAGTTCAACTTTCTGGCGCCGACGTTCCTCGCCGAGGCGCCTTACGATTTTTCCCAGAAGCAGGCTTATCAGATCAGCGTCGACGTGCTCGGCATCGGTGACGGCTATGACGAAATATTCTCGACCACGTTCATCTTCCACCGCGACAAAAAGATCGTGGTTTTCGATAACATCTCGCTCTCTAGGTACGGCAACCCCCCGGCGCAAGAGAAACTTCCCGCCAAAACCGTTCCCCAGGCTCTTACCGCCGCCATCCGCATCGCTTTCGGGGCGTGGAACGACAAGGTCTGGCAAATCCTCGCCGCGTCCGGGGTCAGGGAAGTCCGCTGATTCCCACCATGGCCGCTTGCGCCCTTTCGGCGCGGGTGATACTTTCCGCGCCGCTTGTCCCTTATACCAACCTGCGTTAATAGAGGCCGTCACAATGGGTCTCTATTAACGCAGGTTGGTATTATACCCGGCCGGGATTCCTCCCATGCCCTTGGACCAAACCACCGTCAGGAAAATCGCCTTCCTCGCCCGCGTCAAGGTGCCGGAGGACGAACTGGATCACTTGGCGGCGGAACTTTCCCAGATCATCGGCTGGGTCGAACAACTGGCCGAGGTCGACACCGACGGCATCGCGCCGATGACCGTCGTCGCCGACATGACATGGCCGAGGCGGAACGATACCGTCACCGACGGCGGCTATGCCGGCAAGGTGCTGGCCAACGCGCCGGAAGCGGAGGAGGGCTTTTATACGGTTCCGAAAGTGGTGGAATAATGGGCGCGCTCACCGACCTCGACATCGCCCGTGCCCGTGACGGGCTGGCCGGCGGCGAGTATTCCTCCGAGACGCTGACCCGGGCGCATATCGAGGCCGTCGAGGCGGCTCGGAATCTCAACGCCTACATCACCGAAACCCCGGAAATCGCCCTCGCCAGGGCGAAAGAGTCTGATGCCCGCCGGGCCAAGGGCGAAGCCTTGGGCGCCATGGACGGCATTCCCATCGCCGTCAAGGACCTGTTCTGCACCGAAGGCGTGCCGACCACCGCCGGCTCGCACATCCTCGATGGCTTCGTCCCCACCTACGAATCGACGGTGACCGAGAAGCTCAAGGCCGCCGGGGCGGTGATGCTGGGCAAGACCAACCTGGACGAGTTCGCCATGGGCTCGGCCTGCGTCACCAGCCATTTCGGGGCGGCCAAGAACCCGTGCAAGGGCCCGGACGGAAAAGACCTGGTGCCGGGCGGCTCGTCGGGCGGCTCGGCTTCGGCGGTGGCGGCGCGCACCTGCCTGGGCGCCATCGGCACCGACACCGGCGGCTCCATCCGTCAGCCGGCCTCGTTCTGCGGCATCGTCGGACTGAAACCGACTTACGGGCGTTGCTCGCGCTGGGGAATCGTCGCCTTCGCGTCCAGCCTCGACCAAGCCGGCCCCATGACCCGCACGGTGCGCGACGCCGCCATCATGCTGACGGCGATGGCCGGGCACGATCCCAAGGACTCCACGTCCGCCCCCATCGAGGCCGTCGATTTCGAGGCGGCGCTCAACCGCCGCATCAAGGGCTTGCGAGTAGGCATCCCCAAGGAATACCGGGTCGAGGGCATGCCCGAAAAGATCGATGAACTGTGGGAGAATGGCGCAAGTCTGCTCCGCGGCGCCGGCGCCGAGACGGTCGAGGTGTCGCTGGCGCATACCAAATACGCGCTACCGGCTTATTATATTGTCGCCCCGGCGGAGGCCTCTTCCAACCTCGCCCGCTACGACGGGGTGCGTTACGGTCTGCGCGTGCCGGGCCAGTCCCTGGATGAAATGTACGAAAACACCCGCGGGCGGGGCTTTGGCAAGGAAGTGCGCCGGCGCGTCCTCATCGGCACTTACGTTTTAAGCGCCGGCTACTACGACGCCTATTATCTGAAAGCGCAGAAGGTGCGAATGTTGATCGCCGAGGACTTCCGCAAGGCTTTCGAGACCGTCGATGTGCTGCTGACGCCGACGGCACCGTCGGCGGCCTTTCCCATCGGCGAAAAAATGGACGACCCGATAGCGATGTACCTGAACGACGTCTTTACCGTGCCGGCCAGCTTGGCCGGCCTCCCCGCCGTCTCGGTGCCGGCGGGAGAGGACAATTTCGGTCTGCCCCTGGGACTCCAGTTCATCGGCAAGCCTTTCGACGAAGAGACGGTGTTGCGCGTCGCGGATGTCTTCCAGGCGTCAAGCGATTTCGGGAGCTCTTAATGTTCCGTCACATCTATAAGGTACCCATACGATCGTTTTTCCCGTTTCCTCGGCAGGAGGGGGCGCGCCGTCGATGCTGGCGCATCGTCAAGCGCTCCCGACGCCCCGAGGGGACG